>CALETL010000179.1 GCA_937920485.1 uncultured Phycisphaerae bacterium | reverse complement strand
CGGAGGCGGTCAGATCCTCATGGCAAGCAATAGTGACGAGTGGACGAGAAAGTTTCCAGGCCATGTGTTCTAAAAATCTGGTTTTACCGCAGCCTGTCGGCCCCTTGAGCAGTACGGGCATCTTCAGTCTGTAGGCGGATTCAAACAGGCTTATTTCGTCTCCCGTGGAAACATAAAACGGCTCGGTTGTGATGTGGTAATCTTCAATGGCAATGCCGTTCAAGGTTTTATGGGAATTTGTTTTAGAATGAATGTTCTGCACGGAGTCTCCATATCGTTATTTTTGTGTGTGTAGGCCATAGGAAAGCCTCTCACAGATTTTTTTTGAGCCGTAATGATGAGAAAATTTATCAGAAAACGCTCGATTCAGGTTGAAAAATGGGATTTAGGTCCGGAGTAGTTTTCACTCTCCGGACCTAATACAGAAAGCGATTAATATTTACCGTACAGTTCAGCCGCTTCCATCATGGCTATAGCGTTCAACAGGGAACCGTTCGGTGGGAATTCACAGCCCGTTGCAAGAATAAATCCGCCATCCTTGCCGAGCTCCTCTATCTCTTTCTTGCACTCCATTTTCATTTCTTCAGGAGTTCCTAAAAATGCATACGTTGCGGGGCTGGCATAGCCGGCCAGGCATGTTTTCTTGCCCCATTTTTCTTTTACCTCTGCCATTGTTTCGCAGTCATCAGTGGTTTCGGCAAATGAGATACACACCGGTTCCATAGCTTCAATCTGGACATCAAAATAGATGCCGTTGCCGCAATTGTGGACCATGACCATCATATTGTTGGCACGGATTTCATCGGCAAGGATTTTAGCAAAAGGCGCCTCCATTTTATTCCACATTTTTTTGCTCATGATCGACTGGGAGGCAAATAACGTGTCTAGAACTATCGCATGGACACCGGTTTTGCCTAAAGCTCTGATGTAATCAACCAGGACTTCGGTGATTACTTTTTCCGCTGCGAGAACCTCTTCAGGATTTTTATAGCAGTCCTTGAACAGGTTCTCGGCGCCGCGCATCATATTGAGGATGCCAAGCGGCCCGTAGACAAATCCCATGATAGCGGTATCTTTAGCCCTTTCATTGGAGATGATGTCCATGTATTTGATCATTTCCTGCATGCGGGGGGCTTTTGCCACATCTATTCTTTCAATTTTGGCATAATCATCCGGGCCTGTGATAAATGGATTATCATAATTGGGATGAGCGGTGTCTTCTAAGGGATAGATCATTTCCTGACCAAAATCAGCCGCTTCAACCGACAGATCAACTAAACCGAGAATGCCATCGAAACCAATGAGCTCATGGGCCTGCAACATGCACTTAGCAGCTAACTCGCCATCCTGTGACCATTCCGCATAGGTAGTTCCGTATACCCGGCGGGAAGCTCCGCAGATAAGAGGGGCAGCCGGTACCCGGTCCGGAATGCCGCCCGACAGAACAGTTCCTATTCTTTCTAATGATGTCATTGTCATAATGTGCCTCCTTTTTGTTTTTTTTGTGACCGTATGGCCTTATTTATGCCAAGCATTATGTCTCTTGGTCCATCGCTAATATCTGTTGTGCCAGCTCGTTTATGGAGGAGTTGTTATGCTTGCTTAGCAACAGTAAATTATTTCCTGCTAAATCTAATGTCTTACGAATGTGTTCGATCTGTTTAGAATCGATCATATCTGTGCGGCTTAAGGCGACTCTGTCTACATCCTGCATTTGCCCGAGAAGCAGTTTCGGCCTTTCTTCCCAGTTAAAGGAAAAAGAAGGCCCGTCAATCAAAGTAATAACTGGGCCGATATCATATTGAATGTCTCTCAGGCCCATTTTCGTAACGTTATGGAGTTCCTTGGTGACGATCATTTCAGAAGGTTCAAGAAAGAGAAAATCCGGGTTTATGGACTTTTTAAGTTTCTTTTTCAGCTCGACCAGACTGGTAGCCAGGGAACACCCGAGTCAGCCGCCACGTAAATGCTCCACCGAGATTTGTTGACTGGTGATAAATTCGGCGTCATAGGTTTCCTCGCCATCCTCGTTGACAATAACCGCAGAGCGTTTCCCCTGTGCGGCAAGAATGGTAATAATCTCTTTAATGGCAGTTGTCTTGCCGCTGTCGATTGTCCCGGATATACTGACAATTCTCATCTATTCCCTTCGGTAACAAATTATTTATCCTCAGATAATTGTTCTTCAAGCTGTTTGATGTATTCCTGCTTGGATGCGACAAAATCGAATTCATCAAAATAGGTATGTTCCTTTTCTTTGACGACTGTTACACCTTTTCCTTCAGCAACTTCATGAAGGCCGTCCAGAGTGGCAGCCTTAACGACATCTTCTTTTATCCCCTGGATTATGCTGTTAATGGCGATATAGAGATCTTTTACAGAATGATCTAATTTGCCGGTGGAGTATGTGCCGTGAGTGACACCAATGGTGTCAGCCTTGATCGTCCCGGCTTCGGTCCTGATATGAGATTTAATATGACCTATACAGCGGGCTCCGGAATCCATGCACTTTTGTGCAATAGACAGCATCATTTCTTCAGCCATTGCTTTCACAAAAGTACTATCCATGGGATGATTGCGGCTCAATTTAGCAGCAACTCCAAAGCCACTGACACCGTGTTCAGTATAGCATCCATGTTCCGTGTTATTGGCTGAATCCATAAAATTATTCCTTCCAGTCTATAATACGTTGAGCAAGTTCATCTATGCCTAAGTCTTCGAAAGAAGAAAGATTAATGATATCTGCCTTGGAATTATACTTGCGGATGCGCTCTGCTGAATCGCTCACCGCAGCAGCATCCACTGCATCAACTTTACTGATCGCTATAATATCTGCGTCTTTTATCTGGGTCGTAACGAGTGTGCCAAGCATATCCATATCCAGCAGTTCGGCCGGCCGGGTTGCATCAAATAAAACTATGGCCGGGCCCATGGAAATTTTTGCATCTCGCCCAGCCATGCTGGCGGCCAGTTTCACCTGGTGCGGCACCGCAACGCCTGTGGGTTCAACTAAAATATGATCTGGCTTGTAAGACTTGTAAAGCTGAGTCAGGGTTTTGGCAAAGCTCGAAGCCACTTCACAGCATATACAGCCACCGCCGATATCTTTTACCTGCATGCCGCTTTCTTCCATGATTTTGCCATCCACCGGAATTTCACCTATCTCGTTGACGACCAATGCCACTTTTCTTTCGTTGTCACCCAGCAACATT
>CALETL010000178.1 GCA_937920485.1 uncultured Phycisphaerae bacterium | reverse complement strand
GAATACGGCCACACTGCTCGGCCAGGATCGCAAGGATCTGAGAACGAGAAATTGGAACTTTTTTAGATTGTTTGGTTTTGGGAGTCATGTAATTATGCTAACAAATCGAAGTTTATTTGTCAAGGACAGGAAATAATAAGTCTTTCGTCCTGAGTCCTGAGGAAACAGTTTACTGATGTCAGATTTCAGTCTTCAGCGTAAAGAGTTCGTAGCATGTAGCCATTAGCCGTTGGATCGATGCTGTTTTCTACATTTTTCATTCTTCATTCGCCATTGGACCCTACTGGCTGATGGCTATTTTTGTTCCGGCATGGGCCATACCTTGACGGGGTAGCCGGCGCGGATGTCTGAGGTAGCAAAAAACTGGTTGTCGGGCGCGAAGGCGATCTTGGAGACCAGTCGACTGGCAGGCTGACAAACATGGAAAAGTTCATCCGAGTCGGTCTTTATGATATAAGCCTTGGGATGGATCGTGGCCACAAGGTATTGGCCGTCCGGACTGAAGGCGGTGTTCAGGACCGCGTAGTCATTGGTGATCGGGCGGGTCTCACCGTCTTCGAGCAACTTAATATTTTTCATCATCTCACCAGTGGCGGCATTGAGCTTATACAATATGCCGTCACGGTTGCCCGCATACAAAACGCTGCCGTCGGGGGAGATGAGGGCACTGCAGAACTCTTTAGTTTTCTCATACACCGTGTCCCACAGCACTGTTCCTTTTTCTAGGTCTACCGCTGCTATCAGCCCTCTCTTTTCTTTGCTGCCGACGGCATAAAGAACGGCGTTATTTCCGACGGCATAATCGATAAGGTCCCCGGTTTCCTGCTGGATAGACACCGGAACGGATGAACCGATGCGTGACCTTTCTACATTGAGCGTGAGGAACTCGTAAAGGATGCTTCCCTTTGAGTCGGGAACGTTTCGGCGGATTAGAGCGACGGTCAGCTTATCCGGGGATATGCGAAGCCAAACATCCTGATCTTCCCATCCGACGGAGATATCTTCTTGTTTTTGACCGTCGGGAAAAGTGTAAACGGTCAACCGCTTCTTGCCTTCTTTGTTGACCGCCGCCAGGTGTCCCGAATCCAAGATAATCGCCCGGTCGGAAACCGCCTTAAAACCGCCCTTCTGCTGCTGCACTGCCCAATCCCAGGAAACAACTTGACCATCCTGAAAGACGCACACCAGTGCATCGTCCACTGTTTCCAGGACGGTTACGCCTGCGTTATCAGGGACGTCTAAAAGAAGTACTTTTTGACGCGTCAGATTGGAGATTATCATGACGGCAGCGATCACGATAAAAACACCGATGAACAATTTTGTTTGTGATTTTTTCTTTTTATCCATCATTAGCCTTTTAGCTTTTAGCTATTAGCAATTAGCAATTAGCGGTTAATAATAGTCTCGAGTCTATAGTCCTGAGTCCTGAGGGTTGTATTCATCGTTCGTAGCAGCGGACGGCGAGAATGGGCCAGTCATGAGCCCGTCGGAGCAGGGAGCGAGCCACAAATACTGAAATTAAGAATAGAGAATTAAGAAAAATACTTGAACCACGAATTGACACGAATACAATTAAGGTATATAGGAATATACGAATATAGGTATATAAGTTTTGAACCACGGATTACACAGATTAACACGGATCTAATTTAGGTATATAGGTTTTAAGCGGCCGGTTTTCAGAGTTTAGGATTTAACCACGAATGAACACGAATACAATTAAGGTATATAGGAATATACGAATATAGGTATATAAGTTTTGAAACACGGATTTCACGGATTAACACGGATTCGACCGCCGGTGCCGGACTGTTCGTCCGACTGCTGATCCGGACACGGCATTCTCGAAATACAATTTCTGCGATACCCTTCCCTGCTCATCAGAGTTTCTATCGAAACCGACGGTCAGTTGTTAGCTTTTAGCTGTTAGCCATTAGCGATTAGCTGTTAGCTATTAGCTGTCAGCTTTTAATGGTCAGATAATATTTTTTCGATTACTTCGATGTACTGTTTGGTGTTGTTTCGGGAATATTTCTGAACGGCGGCCGTGCGGCTGTTGGTCCTGGCCTGCTGCAGGGCATCTTTGTTTTCATAATAATACACGATCGACTCAACGAGTTTTTCGTCATCACCTAAATCAATGACTTTGCCGCAGTTTTCATTTCTTACGATGTCTGCAATCTCACATTCCGGATTGCATATTGTAAGGAGTGCACTTCCCGCGGCCAGGCACGCGTAAAACTTGCAGGGAACCAAGCAACCCTCGATCCCACTAGAAATGCTTACAACAGCGATATCCGCGGATGGCAGTGAATACGGCAACTGATCCTGAGGAAGATACGGCAGGATTACCATGTTATCCAAGTCATGCTTTTCTTTGAAATCGACTACAAGCTGTTTTCTGGCGCCGTCTCCAATCATCACAAACCGTATGTCCGGATGACCCTTCAATTTTCCGGCCGCTCGAACCAGCGTTTCCATGTCATGGGTCGCTCCCATGTTGCCGGAATACATGACAATGAACTTGCCCTCTAAACCGTATTCTTTTATGAACGGATTGTGTTCTTTGGGCAGCGGTTTTATCAATTCCACATCCGCCCAGTTATGGATGACGGCAATATGGCCCAATGGAGTTCTTGAGACATCAAAATCCTTTTCAAGCCTATCAGCCATGTATTCTCCAAGAGTAATCACTGCATCTGCATGATTTAAGACCACCCTGTTGAGTTTTCTCCAGAAACGAGGAATGCATCCCTCTTTTAAGACACCGGTTGCCAGCAACACATCGGGGTATTTATCATAGACGAGCATTACGTATTTCTGGCCTCGCAGTTTTTTGAATAAACAGCCGATCAACCCCATAAACGGCGGGGTTGTCACAAAGAAAAGCAATGTTCGCCTTGAAGAAGAGGACAAGATTTTGACAAATACATATACGTAATAGGCCAGATAAGACACGATCCTTGTGAAATAATTTCTTCGGTTATAATGGGTCCATCGCGGTGCATTAAGAACCTGCAGGTTTTCATCCGAGCCAAACTGGACCACATCGGAAACCTCCGTGCCGATCAACGACGGCGACCAGCGCTCGGCGAGATCCCGGGCCAGGTCCTGAAAGACCTTCGCAGCCCTCTGGTTTAAAAAAAGTATTTTATAGGGTTTGGGCATGAATCAATCTGTTTACTTAAAACCCATTCAGATGTACATTATGGGAGGATTTGGCGATCTTTCATATATTTCGCAGGATTCCCGGCAACGATTGTCCATGCTTTGACATCATGGACAACAACCGATCTGGCACCGACAACAGCCCCATCACCAATCGTGACTCCGGGTGCGACAAACACATCAGCACATATCCATGAACCGTCTCCAATATGAATCGGCGCAAAAACTGTCTTAAATGTACTTGAAGTATGATCATGAGTTGCAGAGCAAAGATGAGAATTCTGGGAAATCACCACATCTTTTCCAATTGAAAGCCCGCCCATATTGTAACACAGGACGCGGGGACCCATGACGGAGTTGTCAGACATGCTTAATTTCCAAGGCATCTCAATCAAAACCGATGGGTATATATGCACATTTTTCCCGATCTTTGCACCAAAAGCCCGAAGTAAAAATCTTCGCCAGCTATAGAGTAAACGGGGACTTAAGCGAAAGAATACAAAATAGACAAACTTCCAGAGAGAGCGGACCACATATATTTGATATGGGAAAACAGTAGCCCCCCCCGTTAAATCAACACTTTTTTCTGTTTTTGGGCTCAATAATCTTTTACCTTAAAAGCGTCTTTTTATTATTTTTGTTCAAAATATTCATTCATTTTTTGCTTATTTGGTCTTGCGTGAGCAATCTGGGCCCATATTTTTTCAATCTTTGGAACGACTTTAGAGGCCGCATATTCCTCCGTTACGCGCTGAACACCATTGCGGCTGAAAGCCTGCCGTTTTACTGTATCTTGAGCCAGATCGTCGATCAAGGCAGCCAGTTCTTTCGGGTCGATCGGATCGACCTGTTTTAGAAGAACGCCTGCGGGACGATCCGTGTCAAATCCGATCATCTCACGGATATTGCCTACTTCACTGGCGATAATCGGCAGGCCGTAAGCCATGGCCTCTAAGATTACCATGGGAAAACCCTCAAAATGACTTGGGAAAACCAGCATGTCCGCATGTTGATAAATGCCTTTTAATTCGACTCCTGTTTTTAGGCCAA
>CALETL010000177.1 GCA_937920485.1 uncultured Phycisphaerae bacterium | reverse complement strand
AGAGGTTGCTTCTGCCCGCATTTGGATGGAGTTTTGCAAAACTGGCCGATGAACTCATCGACGAGCAGCTAAACTCAGTAGGCCTCGTCGATTTTGTAATCGAAATTGGATTGTGGACTATATCGCTCGTCTGCTTAGCATGGTTTATCGTTACGCTTGCTGGTATTGTTGCCAGCTCCATATCTCGATCATCACGGCTTAAATCTAAAAAAGTGAACACCTACCTGATAAGCATCACTTTGCGTATCTTAAGTCTGATTATCGCCGTTTGGATAGTGGTGGACGGGTTAGAAGATTTAGGTGTTTCGTTGATGCCCCTTCTTGCCGGTCTGGGAGTTGGCGGCTTCGCAATTGCACTGGCTGTTCGTCCGACTTTAGAGAACTTTATAGGCGGTATAATCTTGTTCTTGGATAAACCGGTTAATGTTGGTGACATCTGCTGTTTTGGCGACCAAATCGGCTTCGTGGAAAGTATCGGATTGCGTACGACGCGTGTTCGAAAGTACGAAGACACTATCGTGAGCATTCCAAACGCAGAGTTTTCCCAAATGCAATTGGAAAACTTATCGGCAAGGGAAAGGACGCTGTTTCAAGTAATTTTAGCACTACGATACGAAACAACAGCCGAACAACTGCGCTATGTATTGACAAAGTTGCGAAAGATGCTGATCGGCCATCCGAAGGTATCGCCAGAACGTCTGCGCGTGCGGTTTCGTCGCTTTGGTGATACCTCCCTGGACATAGAAGTTTTTGCATACATCCGTACCAGCGACTACCCCGAATATTGGGCTATTCGTGAAGATTTAAATCTGAGAATTATGGACATTGTAAAAGAGGCGGGGACGGGCTTTGCGTTTCCGTCGCAGACAACTTATTTCAGCAAAGACACTGGCTTGGACGCTGAGAAAAGCCGCGGGGCCGAGGCTCAGGTCGAGGATTGGCGAACGAAAGGCAAGCTGCCTTTTCCAGAATTTGATGAAGAAGGACAAATGGAGTTCGAAGATATTCTCGATTACCCACCAACAGGATCTCCGCACCACGCAGAGCAAAAGGAGATATCTGAAGTCGATAGAGATCAGAAGACATCGCGACCCGGATCCCGCTTAAGCTCAGCCAAGCGCTGGCGTTGGAAGCGTTTAAAGGGAGGATAATTACCTATGCTAAGAATTCTACGTTTCTCGTTAGTCCTGCTGGCTGCCCTGACCTTTCTGGCCGGTTGTTCCTTCGGACCCAAGCAGTTGAAGGACGGACGGCAAGCTTACAATGAAGCAGTACGTATTTCGTCCGACCAGGAACTGCTTCTTAACATAGTCCGACTACGTTATCTGGACACCATAGAGTTTCTGGGTACAAATTCCATCAGCGCCCAGCTCTCCTTTTCGGTGTCCTTGGGTGGCTTTACAGGTAAAGAGCAAGGCGCAACCACGAACTTGGGATTTGGCGAAGTCACCTGGTCCAGTCGGCCTACGTTTACATTTACGCCTCAGCGAGGCAAGGAATTCGCCAAGACTTTGGTGAGTCCCGTTCCGCTGCCGATCCTTATTGATCTCGCATCCTCCGACTGGCCCGTATCGGTGCTCTTTCAGCTGATGGTACAAAATGTGAACGGGCTAACCAATACGACAGGAACGGTCTCTAAGGAGTTTATGGAACTCATTAGTCTGCTGGATCAGACCCAGGTTAAGGCAGACCTCTATTTCGGGTCCGTGACGCACACAGATGTGCTCTCAGATCCGATACCTGTATCTCAGGTATCAGGTTCCGATTTGGTGGAAGCGGCCAAGGCGGGCTATCGCTTCCAGCGCAATTCCTCAGGTGACGCGTTCATCCTAACAACAGAGCGAAGACTGCGCGCTCTGTATATATCTCAGGATGCAGTGGAACGCGACAGGCTTTTCGAGCTGCTCCGTCTGGATACTAAAGATGCCAGATATGTAATGATCAAAGAAGGCGCGCAAACCGATGAAGACGAAAGCAAGACGGACCACATCGCCATCGACACGCGATCGGTTCTCGACGCACTCGTCTATCTGGCCGGGGGAATCGAAATCCCCGCATCCCATCTCGATAAGGGATTGACAGTGCCGGAATGGCCGACCCCGGGGGTCTCATCCCAGGGACTGCCCGGTCTCTTCCAAGTCCGATCGTCGAAAGATCAGCCGGAATCCTCCTTTGCTGTTCGGCATCGGAATCACTGGTTTTACTTGGCCGACAACGATGTGAAGAGTAAAAGTACATTCCTGATACTTGCCGAGTTGCTGCGCCTGGCACTCTCACCCGGCGAAGGGAAAGCTCCTGTGCTCACGCTTCCGCTGGGCGGCCCTTAATACTGCTGTGATTCTATTAGTACTGGAGAAGTTTATTTGTTAAGAGGAACAAGACGATTATAACAATATCTGTAGTCATATCAATTTGCACGATCATGGTCATTGGGGCGGTCGCCATCGCAGGTGATTTTCATGTCCCGACGACCATTTCACAGAAAGCTCAACATATAAAACCTGTAAGGGAACCACAACATTCAGTGTTTAAAGCAGTTGACTTATGACACAAAATAAGTTTTTAATATTTTTATTTTTTTAATTTATGGTAGGCATAAATTGGCCTTGAATTATGTGATCGGTAAGAAATCTTAGTAAAAAGGAAAGGTGATTAAATGAAAAAGCTTTTTCTAAATACTGTTCTTGCTTTGACCCTGCTCTCCTTTTTTTCTCTTAATTATTCCCTAACAGCCTATGCGGAGAATGAAGATATTACAGAAGCTGGAGACTACTTGCAAATCATCCTTCCCGCAATTGCAGGTTTATCAACCTTTGTTGCCGGCAATCCCGAGGGAGGATTATGGGATCGTGAAGGTACTTACCAGGCCATAAAATCCATTGGTTTTTCGTTGGCGACAATGGGTGTGGCTAAGGAATTGGTTCAAAAAGTTCGGCCTGATTTCAGTGATGAGGTCTCGTTTCCCTCCGGGCATACCACCGCCGCTTTTGCCGGGGCCGGATTTATTGATCAGCGCTATGGACACTGGTGGGGAGTTCCAGCCCTTTTGGCAGCCGGGTTTACTGCTTACAGCCGGATCCAGTCGTATAACCACTTTGCGGATGATACGGTCGCAGGCGCCAGCATCGGTTTGATGTACAACTGGTTGTTTGTAACCCCGCAATCCGAGTCCAGCAATGTCTCCATATTGCCTATGGTGGTCAATGGCGGCGCCGGTATCACTTTAAATATTACAACAGATGCTGAGAAATCCAAAACCAAACGCTCTTCTTTTAAATCCCGAAAATCTCGCTACAATTTTATCTTTGGTCCGGCTTATCTGCAAAAAAATGAAATTACGGCTCCTTCAGATACTGGCACCACATTTGATCTGGCAAATTTTGAGAAAATCAATGACCCTACAACCACAGCTACAATCGATATCGCTTTCTATCTCAATGATCGCAATGAAGTGTCTCTTTATTTCGCTCCTTTCGAGTCTCGGGACCAAGGTTCGTTTACCAATCCCGTGTCGTTTGCGGGCCAGACTTTTCCAGCCAATACAGAAATTTATTCAGATTGGTTATTGTATGATTTGCGTGCTCGATGGCTTTACAATTTGACACCTGCCAGTCCATGGGATGTCAAGTTAGGCGCTGCATTGTCTTACCAACACATAGAAATGGGCCTGGCCACGGCATCAGGATCAACAAACGCTGAAGTAAAGGACGGCGTCATCCTGCCATTTTTGAGCACAATAGTCAGTTACCAAATAAACCATAAATTCTCAGTGGGCATAGAAGCAGAGGGTATCTACCTTTCTGAAGATTCGGCTTTGAATACCGGAGTTTTTCTAAATTATCGAATTTCTGATCGCTGGGACTTTACTGCCGGTTATAGTTATTATGTTCGAAATATCGATACTTCTGAGATAAATAACCATGTTGTTTATAGTATACCTTACTTGGGTGTCGCATTTTCATGGCTGTAACAAGACTCGATTTTCTAAAAAGACTGGAGATGAACGATGAAACTTAAAAACACGGTCATTTTGATCACACTGTCAGTATTTATATTTGCTGTATCTTTTGGGTGTGCAAGGTATGCGACTTCTGATGAGAAAATGGTTGAAGTTGAGAAAAAGATATCCATAGGCATTTCTGAAGGTGAATTCACAAAAAAAATCCCAAACGCTCAGTTGGTTGATGAAAAGGAAAATAAAAAAATTTATGTGGTCGTGGTGAGTGAAACGTGTTTTTTTTGCGGGTCTGGTAAAGCCTTTCAAAGAAGCTTTGAAACATATGCGACCCGATTTACATTTAAAGATGGAAAACTTGTCTCTTTTGAACGTGTTGCTAACGGCGGTTAAAGAGCTACACAATATATTGGGGGTATAGAGTTAGTGTGAAACCTGCGATATGCTGACCCGTTGAGCAACTTGTTAGCCGAAAATAAACTTGTGCCAACCCGTACAAAATTAGAACCCCGATCACAGGGGGAAATACCATGAAACAGTCTATAGTTTTTGCCTTCTGCATGACCGCGACGTTTGTCCTCATTTTAGGGCTGGGCGCGGTTGTATCTGCCGAGACCAAGCTCACGCTCAACGATTTCTACCGGCCATTCGAGCTTTCGGAAATCACTCCGAAGAACATGCAGAGCTGGCCCTATTACAAATACACCTCCATGAACTGGGATGAATACGGCCTCTTTGGAAACGTGCACGTCATGAGGGCGAAAGATCCGGCCGTACTGACGTTCGCAGATGCCCCGTTCGACATAGAGCAGGAGTTGCGCGAGGGCTGGGCCTTCGTCGAGTCGCTGACGTCAACCCAGACCAAGGGTTTCATTGTCATTCAGGACAACGTGATTCTGGGCGAGTTTTACGACAACGGCTTCACCCATGAACAGACGCAACTACTGCAGTCCTCGTCCAAGTCTTATGCTGGCATTATTATTTCAAAACTGATCGATGCGGGCAAAATAGACCCGGACAAGACAGTCGACAGTTACCTGGCTGATTT
>CALETL010000176.1 GCA_937920485.1 uncultured Phycisphaerae bacterium | reverse complement strand
CAGAAATTATAGGTATTGATCCAGAACGCGATTTTGTCTTCTTTGGAAAGACTCATTAGTACTGCCGGATTCAATTTCTTAAGTTGTTTTCTGGCTGTGACGACATCATGACGTTTTCGTTTGAATGTGCTGTATTTGACGCGCCCGTCATCCGTGATCAGCTCCGGCGTAAAAATACGGTCGTATGCCTCATTGATCCTCGTATAGGTGGATATATCTATGTCAAAAATATCATTTTCGCTTTCGTCGCTGTTCTCAGGAGAGTTTGCGTTCGGGTCAGATGAATCGGCGTTGTCAGAGTCGGAAGCCGGCATGGATGAATCAGTATCATTGGCATCTGCGGGGTCCGATTTTCGGGCCGAATCGGCGGACTTTTCCTCGGCGAAAGCAGGGGCCAGCCGAAACATGGAAAGACCGATAAGGCAAACCAATAGCGCCGCTGAGAGAATGTATGTCTTATGTAAACGAAAAAGTCCCATTTTCATCGTTTAGCTCCGCTTTTCGGAACACTCAAAATAATAATATATTAAAAAGGAATAATAAAGTCGTAAATCGTATAGCTATAATACTGATTTTATACCAAAACAGTTCTGTATTCGAGCGAATTCTTTCTCACAATAACGTATGTATTTTCTCGGCAAAAATGCCGGTTGGCTTAATGAGAGACTGCCGAAGGGGCCAAAATACCAAAAAAATGGGCTGTTTTTGAGTTATTTTCTTGATAAAATGGGAACTAATTGATAGTTTCTTAACCTTTTGCAGCGGAGGTGTAGCTCAGTTGGTAGAGCAACGGCCTTTTAAGCCGTAGGTCTTGGGTTCGAGCCCCAACACCTTCATTCGTTAAAGCTATGTTTTGCAAGTCTTTAAGAGAATCCCCAGAACCTTCGGCGGATTCTCTTTTGCCAGCAGGGCGGATTGTTTGTGCCAAAGCGGTTTTATGCCGTTAGAAACGTTGAAGATTGTTGAAGCATGGCCCGGACTGCCGAATAATATCATAGCGGCTGTTATGATTCTTATCGAAAATCAATGGCAATAGTTTGTCGAATATACTTAAATAAAAAGAACAAATAACGAATTAATATGTTCTTTTGAGTATTTTGAAAAAATTCACTTAAAAAATTTAATATTAATAAAATATTATGAATTCAGAAATCTTAAGTGAATCCGTGCAGGAACTCGATGCACTTTTTGATTTAGTGTATGCTGGTAATGAGACAGATGTTAATGATGCAATTCAGCGTCTGGCAAAAATCAAAAAAAGCTCCAGGTATGTTTATGTGCGTGACCGTGTGTCAGAAATCCTTGACGAACCCTTCACGCATGAGATGTTGGATGACATGATACGGAAGAAGGGTGATCACATTCTTGGTATCGCCGTTGATCCAAGCCAAAAGGAACTGTTAGATGATGAAAAGACGTTTACTTTATTTCTTATGGATATCCAGGACCTTGGGTATATTTACAGGGTCAAGAGTAACAGTGTGGCCTGGAGGTTACTGGACAACATATTTGAAAGCAACAGCTTCCCCGACAAGATACGAGACAGCGCTGGTATTGAATTAGGATATACGTGGGCTCAGCGTTACATCCAAATACATCCATGGAAATCAGAAGCCCTCATCGCCCTTGCCGCCGCTTTAATTGCCGCCGGTTTCGTAGAAGTAGGGATAGAGTTGTACAGACATTACTCCAACTCACACTAATAACAATGAATCCGTTATTGCTCAAACACCCTTTTAACAGAGCAGGAGATATATTAATTAAAATTTCAAAAAACCCACTCAAAATACAGCGAGAAAAATGCTTGGTTTCTGCGGTGTGCCATTAAACCCGACTTATGACAAGAAAATTGTACATTACCTTGTATATTATGACTTGACAAATATGGCCATTGTTGTAATTCAGGGTAACTTTTTGAATTACTGTAAGATACTTCAATTGCAGTAGGCTATGAAAAGGGCCCTAAGCTTTTCATAACCCGGAGGTCGGAGGCTCGAATCCTACCCCCGCCAGTTTTTAGGCCATCCAGTGTCTTGGGCGGTTTAAAACAAAATCTTGTAAATTCTGTCGATCTCGTCTAAAATCATCTCAGAAATAAGTAATTATTCACCCAAAGGCAATAAAAGGAAAATGGCATGAAAGTATTGTTAATCGGCGGCGGTGGTCGGGAACACGCCATCGCATGGAAGCTATCGCAGTCAAAGAAGTTAACCAAACTCTATTGTGCCCCGGGTAATCCCGGCACCGCTCAGTGTGGCGAGAATGTAGACATCCCTGACACCGATATTGAAGCCCTTGTAAAATTTGCCAAAGGTGCTGATATTGATCTGGCAATTATCGGCCCGGAAGACCCGCTGGCCGCGGGCGCTGTGGATGCATTTGAGGCGGTCGGCATTAAGGCATTCGGCCCGTCCGGAAAGGCCGCCCAGCTCGAAGCTGACAAGGCCTTTGCCAAGGAGATTATGCGTGCCAACAGCATCCCCACGGGCGAAAGCCGCATCTTTACTTCTTTTGTTGATGCCAAGGCCTACATCGCCAGTCGCGACGAGGCGGTCGTAATCAAGGCCGCCGGGTTGGCGAAGGGCAAGGGTGTATTCGTTTGTGATGAACCGTCCGAGGGTATTCTCGCTGCGGAGCATATCATGAAGGACCGCATCTTTGGTGATGCGGGCAATACCGTCATTGTGGAGGACAAACTGCTTGGTCAGGAAGTCTCGATCCTTGCGTTTGTGGATGGCCGCAGTATTTATGTGATGGAGAGTTCTCAGGATCATAAGCCCATTGGTGAAGGCGATACCGGCCCCAATACCGGTGGGATGGGGGCCTACTGCCCGGCGCCGATCGTGACTGATAAGCTAATGGATCAGATCGTCAAAGAGATTCTCGTACCGACCATCGACGGCATGACACGCAACGATACACCATACCGTGGTATTCTGTATGCCGGGCTGATGCTGACTCAAGGCGGTCCACGGGTACTGGAGTATAATGTTCGCTTTGGCGACCCGGAAACCCAGCCGATCCTGATGCGGCTCAAGAGCGACCTTTTGCAAATCATGCTGGCTGTATGCGATGGAAAACTTGATACGATTAATCTCGAATGGGACAAACGTCCGGCGGTATGTGTCGTAATGAGTTCTGGTGGCTATCCCGGCAGCTATGAAAAAGGCAAGATCATCGAAGGTCTTGACGAAGTTGCTAAGCTCAAGGACGTCGTTGTGTTTCATGCGGGAACGGCAAAACAGGACAGCAACATCGTCACCAATGGCGGCCGTGTCCTGGGCGTAACGGCAATGGGAGAAACAATTGCCGCTGCCAAGGCGTGTGCCTATGAGGCAGTTGACAAAATCAGGTTTGAGGGTGCCTACTGTCGTCGGGATATTGCCGACAAAGCCCTGAAATCATAAATGCTTTCTAAAGTGGTTGGCTTGTGGTCTTAACACGTTTGAAAATCAGACGTATTCGTCGTTTCTTTGCTCGGCACAGGTTTTTACCGCGTGTTGAAACTGTGCTGTTTTGGGTGTTATGTGCGGCAGCCCTCTATTTTCTTTTAGGTTTTGTTGTTGTTCCGCCGGTAGCAGAGGCAAAACTGCGTCAATTTTGCGGCGGAATAGTCGATATTCAATCCGGCGGCTTTAGGGGCTTCGGTTCGGTTCGGTTAAAAGGCGTCGTGCTTGCTGAAGACAGTCCGGAACTGCCGGAAACACCGATTTTCCGGGCTGACAGGGTTGAAATTCAATTTGACCTGTGGCGGCTTCTAAAGGGGCGTTTTAAAATCCATTCAATTCTCTTGAAAGATGCTTTGCTGACTGCTGATTATGGGACCTCCACTGGTAAATGGAATATTGAAAACCTTTCATTCCCCAAAACCGAATCTCCGAAACAAAGTGCTATTCCGTTGATCATTATTGAGCATGGGACATTGCAGGTTCGCCGGGCGGATTCGGATGGGCTAAAAATCCTGACAACGGCTGGTATCAATGGCAGAGTCGCTGAAAAAATCACCAAAAATGAATATGCATTTTCACTCGAAACGGATGGACGGTTTGGTTATGGCAAGAGTTCTCTCGTGGGCGGTTTGCGTGTTGGACAAAATGGTGAGAAAAACCACCTGTGGACGACCGGACAAATTCAAATGCCCGCTTCCGGCGTGTTGCTGAATAAATGGAATCTTCAGGAGATCAAACTGGATTGTACCTATGATGCAAAAACAATTGTTCTTCAGCAGATTAGCTTCTTAATGGGCGATGGACGGGCTGAGTTTAATGGCTTGATCGATCGCATTGGCGACCGGCAATTTAACCTGAATATTGACTTACAAAATTTTGCGATTTCGGATCGGCTTAATACGGATGGCCAGTTTACTCCTGACACGATTATCTATCACAAGCTTAATGAATTCTCTGATTCCGGATTAACACGTTTTCTTGGTCGGTATCATCCTGTCGGCAGAGGTGACATGAAACTGGCAATCAGAGGGAGTTTAAGTGATTTATCAGAAGCGCAGATGAACGGTATGATTAGCTGTGTGGATATTTCTGTATGCTATGACCACTTTCCCTATCGACTTGACAATTTGCGGGGGGATATCGAATTTAAGGGACGGGATATTTTTTTGAAAAGTCTTCAGGCACGGCATGAGGATGTGCAGTTGCAGATTGCTGGAACAGTGGAAAATCTGGGTCCGAATTCCTCAAAAGATTTTCAAATTACCAGCCCCAATATGCGTTTTGATGACGATCTTTACAACGCTCTCTCGCCATCCGTCCAGGAAGTCTGGTACAAGTTTTATCCGTCGGGCTTGACGGGGCTGGATTACCGTTATCAGCAATCTTTCGATGGGCAGAAAAAGACAAAGCTGGTACTAAATTTAGACGACGTCAATGCTCTTTATACATATTTCCCGTATCCGATGGAAAACCTGACCGGGATGATCGTAATTGAGTCGGATCAATTGCAGTTCAAAGATGTGTTTGCTCGCTATGATGATGATCGCCGTGTTCAGATAGATGGTGTAGTACATCTGCCGGAAGAATCAGATCCTTCGTATCATATTACGGTTCGAGGTGAAAACATTCCAGTTGACCGAGATTTAATAGAAGCGATGCCGATACAGCAGCAGACTTTTTTTAAACATCTTAAGGTTCAGGCGGCAGCGGATGTGAAAGTTGACGTTTTTCCGAAACAAACCGGCAAGGGGGGTATGGATTATTCTGCCGAAATCAAGATGAGTGCAGATACTTTTTTGCATGACAAGTTTCCTCTGCAGATGACCGATGTTGACTTGTCAGCTACAGTAACTCACGATGTTGTACTGCTGGACCATCTCAAAGGTCAGACCGCCAGTGGTCAAATTCATTTAAAGGGTAGCTTGTGGCCGCAGGGAATTGATCCGAACCAGCCGAGTTTTTATCTGGGGCTGAATTTGGATAATTTTGAGCTTAATGAGACGTTCTGGGATGCCGCCGGTTCAGATGCGAAAGAACTGTTGGGCCAGATTCGCCCGATGGGAATGGTTGACGTTAATGGCTTTCTGGCGGTCAACTGTCCCCATACCTTCGGGAAAGGGAATGACCTGATTGTCGATTGCAATGATAATCCACTTTACTGGGCTGATGTCAGGATTGGGACAATGACCGGCCGGGTGTTGGTGCAGAACGATGCGATTACGTTTTCAAATTTGAATCTAAAGGACATCCCGATTGAATCACTGCCGTCTGAGGAAATGATGCCGAAGATTCGAACATTGTATGCCGGTTCGCAACCGAAAGGAACCGCCAATATTGCGATTCATGAGGGTACCCTGGAGACCGGCCGCGAGGGCCTCTTGCGAATTGATGCTCATGCCAGAGTCGGCTTGGAAAATGTTTCATTTGAAAGTACCGATGCTATTCGCCAATTAGATGGTTCTTGTGAAGGGTACTTTGCAATAGATTCACAAAAAGGCAGTTGGCAAATACAGGCCCGCTACGATATTGCCCGACTTCAATATTATAAATGGCTTGTAAATAATCTTAGCGGTGGGATAGCATACGATCCCAATTCAATGCAGTTAATCAGCGATGATTTGAAAGCGAACTTTTATTGTGTTGACGCTCCCTGCAGAGATGATCAAGTTACAGGAAAATTGATCATTGATTTCGATCCTGAATCACAGGCCGATTACAAGCTGGAGCTAAGCTATAGTGATGTGGATGTCCGAAAACTTATAGCCGCGACCAAAAACATCACACAGGAACAAGCTGTGGAGGGTCTGGCGACAGGCAGTTTGATTTTGGTGGGAAAACTCAACGATCTTTCGCAGCCGCGCGGAAAATTTATGACAAATATACTGGATATGAAGATGGGACAGCAGTCGCTGTTGGGCAAGATATTGACAGCGGTTCAGTTGAAACGTCCGGAAAACTTTGTATTCAATGAAATCGAATTGAGTGCCGACGTACGGGGATCGGAATTAATCTTTGATCGGATTCGAATGGTTGGAAATCCTCTTGTCTTTCATGGCAAAGGGCAGATGGATTTGAAGTCTCGTCAAATCGCGATGGAACTGGCGTCCTGGGACCGAATCGTGCACGGAGAGGATACCCTTCTTGATATGCTGGTTCGAGGTATTGGGTCAGCCCTATGGAAAGTGGAAATCTATGGGGATTTGGATGCGCCCGAAGTGGATGCGGTTTATCTGTCAGTACTCAAACAGCCGTTGGATATTTTCAAGAAAGAGTAGTAAACCGACCTGCATGGCGCGCCACTAAAAAAATGCCCCGAACATGACAATCCTGCCCGGGGCATGAAAAGGTGTCAATTAGTTATTGTAATGATTGAACTGCGGTTGCTGAGACCAGTGTCACCAGTGAATTTTGGCTATTGGAAATGGTTCCCTGAATACCCACCTTTGTTCCGACTAAGCCCTCAAGTTGTCTGGTGACGTCTTTGGAAGGACTGATGACATAACACAGGATCTTGCCGCCGGGCCCCTGAATCAGATAGCGCTTCTGGCCGGTTTTTTGGGTATAAACGTGGGATGCTTTCAAAACTCCGGCATAAATAAAGCCCGTTTCTTTGGGCAGTTTTTTCAGTTTGGCCTGATGTGCTTTTTCGATCTGGAGCTTCTTTTCGGCCAGTGCCTGATCCTGTTCTTTCAATGTATTTGCGATGTTGATGACCAGTTCCAAATTCTGGATTCGTTCCAGAAGAATCTGGGCATACGTTTCGGTTTTGTCTTCATCGGTGCTCGTTTTAATCGTTTCCAGCATTTTTCGAATGTCGCTGTAGTCTTGTATGTTTAGCGGTTTTTGAAGTTCCTGATCAATCTTTGTGGCGAGCGCATAACACTGCTTTAGGGTTTCAGACTCTCCAATGGTCCCTATTTCAAAGGGCTCTTTGAATGGACTTTTCTCAGCCGAGGTTTCCGCAGCAGCTTTGTCTTCATCGAGATTCTTAAACGTCGGGATCTCGGTTTCATTTGAGGGGGGAATATCCGGTTTGTCCAGCACGGGTGGTTGCATTGGAATCACGGTGGGCTTTTTCAAGGGGACAGGGCCAGAATATTGTAGGAATTGACAATTAATCCACAAGTACGCGCCGGCGGGGGACTTGATCTTATAGTAATCCGCAGTTTCCGGCTGATCGGGTAACAGCTCAACGATCTCGCCGGTATTCAGTTTTGTCTGCATGCTGGAGGACCGCATTGGCTCAATATAATCAGAACCGGCCCAGATGCGGACATTATCACCATTCAGGACGCCAACTGTGGGGCTATCGCTTTTAACGTCAACATAATCTTTGTGAATCCACGAGTAGCTTCCTTTCGGCGGGACAACTTTGGCCCAGCCCAGGG
>CALETL010000175.1 GCA_937920485.1 uncultured Phycisphaerae bacterium | reverse complement strand
TCCGGGGCCGTGGCTCGGCGGATCGTGTGCGAGGCCAAGACGGACCAGGTCCTTGCCGCGGGTGAGAAGTTTGGTATGATCAAGTTTGGTTCGTGTACGGAACTGTATGTGCCGGCCCGGGATAATTTGAAATGCGAGGTTGCGGCCGGAGATAAAGTCAAGGCCGGTTTAACAATTTTGGCAAGGTACTCAGAAAAGAACCGCGCATGAACACTAATATTTGTTTAACCCCGCCAACAGAGTTGGCAGGCTGCGTGACATAACCCCGCCAACAGAGTTGGCAGGGCTAAGCTGAGTGAAATTTGTGGACTAAATATGCTGATTCCTAATAAATCGAAAACTCGACGCAGGCGTTTTTTTCCCAGACGGGCGCATCGCCTCAAAACAGTGGCCATGCTGCCATCCATGATTACGTTGATCAATGGGATTTGCGGCTTTATGGCAATTGGTTTTGTCGCCAAGGGGCCGGAATATTTTAATTTGGCGGCTTATCTTATCTTTTACGCAATGATCGCTGACGTACTGGATGGCCGCGTGGCGCGCATCAGCAAAACCACCTCCAGCTTTGGCGGCCAGCTTGACTCGCTGTGTGATTTACTCAGTTTCGGGGTGGCTCCGGCGTTTATGATGCTTCGGATTCTTCAGGCGCATCGGCAGGATTTAATCGGCTCGGCAGAAGCGATGCTGGGTGATTTTTTCACGCGGTTTATCTGGGTCACGGCGCTGGTGTATCTGTGTTGTGCGATCATTCGTTTGGCACGGTTTAATGTTGAGAACGAAGAGACCGAATCGTCGCACATGGCGTTCATCGGTCTGCCAACACCTGCCGGGGCAGGAGTGATGGCGGCGATCATTATGTTCAGTCGGCATTTGGCCATGGATCCGGCGTTTAAGACATTATTCTTTGAAGGTGTTTACATAGCCCTGATGTATGTGCTGCCGTTTGTGGCGCTAAGTTGCGGGCTGCTGATGGTCAGTCGAATTCGGTACCTACATCTGTTCAATCGCATCTTCCGCGGCAGCAAACCGCTGAACTATTTGTATTTTGCGTTGTTTGTGGTGGGGATGATTGCTTTGTGCGGCTTGTCGCTTGCACTGGTGCTGACCTTTGGCGCGTTTTCTTACAGCGGACCAATTCGCTGGGCGTGGCGAAAACTGCGACGGGTTAAAACGATCCCTGCCGCTGACCATGAAGATATAGCGCCGAACCCGCAAACTCCGTAGGATCATTCGTCATGAAATCCACACCCTCTAATGCCGGGTTGTATATTCATATTCCTTTTTGCCAAAAAAAGTGTCCCTACTGCGCGTTTTATTCGGAGCCCATCGAGCGACATGAACCGGAAAAGTTAGTCGACGCAATCTTTATGGAGTTGGAGAGGTGTGCGATCACCGAACCGGTTAAAACCATCTATATCGGCGGCGGGTCGCCGACTTGCCTGCCGGGATATCTGCTGATCGAAATCATCGTTTCGCTCATGAGTCAGTATAAGGACGTGGCGGAGTTCACCATTGAGTGCAACCCTGCCCAGGCGGACGAGAAGACACTGAAACAATTGCGCACGCTGGGAGTGAATCGGCTTTCGATCGGGGCGCAGTCGTTCGATACGAAGGAGCTAAAAACGCTCGGCCGGATTCATTCGCCGCGGCAGATTGTCGAAGCAGTTCGTATCGCTAAAAAAGCGGGCTTTGAAAACATCGGGCTGGACCTGATATTCGGTATTCCCGGGTCTTCGCTAAAGACATGGCGACATTCATTAAAATCCGCCGCTGCCTTGGAGGTACAGCATATTTCCGCTTACAGCCTGACGATTGAAAGAACAACGCCGTTTGAACATGCCGTCAGACAGGGTAAACTTGGCATGATCGATGGAGCCGTTGAGCGGCAAATGTGTAAAACAGCCAGAGTGTTTCTCAGGAAAGCAGGCTTTGGGCAATATGAGATTTCTAATTTTGCCAAGGGCGGGTTCGAGTGTCGGCATAACCTGCGGTATTGGAAGAATCTGCCTGTGGTCGGCGTTGGTCCCGCCGCGGCAGGTTGGTACAAAGGCAAACGAACCACCAATGTTGCCGACATCGAAAAGTATATCAAAAGAATCGAGTCCGGCCGGTCGTCTCAAAGTGAAGCCTACATCCCAAGCTCTGAACAGACCGCAAGCGAATCGGCCGTATTGGGCCTGCGGATGACCGAGGGAGTCGATATGCTTGAGTATGAAAAGCAAACCGGCTTTAGTCTGATTCGTTTATTTGAGGACGCAATCAAACAGCACGGCTTCAACGGCCTGCTCGAATGCACCCCCGACAATTACTGCCGCCTGACCGAGAAGGGGCTGTCCTATGCCGATACTGTTGCACAGGACTTCGTTTTGTGATATTGTAATCGTTCGTGGTTCTCTCTCGCATGAACGGGTATAATGGAAAAATGATATGAATTTAATCGATACTCATGCACATTTGACGTTTGAGGAACTGGAAAACCAGATTGATGACGTTCTGGCCCGCAGTATCGAAGCGGGCGTGACGCGATGGATTACTGTCGGCACCGATAAGGAGCAGAACGAAAAGACGCTTCTGCTGATCAGTCGTCATGAGAATTTGTGGGCCGGCTTGGGCTACCATCCGCATGATGCCAATGATGTGACCGATGCGGATATGGAGCTTTTGAAAAAACAACTCAGCCACGCGCGGGTCGTCGCTATCGGCGAGTGCGGCTTGGATTATCACTATATGCATTCGATCGCTGGAAATCAGCAGCGTGTGTTCCGCCAGCATCTGGATATCGCCGCCGAACTGCAAATGCCCGTTATCATCCATACCCGTGAGGCCTTTG
>CALETL010000174.1 GCA_937920485.1 uncultured Phycisphaerae bacterium | reverse complement strand
GGAAGATTTAAGGGGTATGGGAGTTCCTGAGAAAAATATCCCGATTTTTCTAGCTATATTCAACCAATGATAAATCTTAAGAAACAAATTCGTTCCGCTCTTACGCTGATCGAGGTCATTGTTGTCCTGATGCTGGCATCGTTGATTTTGGTGGCGGTTCTGGGCATTTACAATCGCATGCGCACCAGTGCCGTTACAATTATGGACCGGCTGCAGCAAAACCGCCTCCAGACCGAAATCCTGCAGAAAATCGCCGAAGATATTGATCGTCTGGCCGCACCGGGCTTTGAGGCGATCATCAATTTTCAAAATAAACTGGACAATGGGTATCGTTCAGCAAAGGTAGTTCTGGAAAACAGCTATTACGGAACCGGTGACAAAAATGGCACGGGAAAAAAAGATACGTTCGAGAAGGTCATTTGGCAGACATCCTACGACCCGCTCAGCGACACCCTAACCCTGTATCGGATGCATGGCGGACTGAACGTGGAAGACAAAGTGCTCGCCGGCACGGACTGGTATATTCCGGTTACCCGCGGGGTCACTCATTTTGAAATAAAGTCCCAGCAGGGCGAGACCGTACTGGGGGCCTGGACGTCGGAAACATTACCCAAAGCTGTCCGTGTGGGGCTTTCTTTCGCTCCTTTGCAGGAACTTGAAGACGGCAGTATTGGCGTGTCCAAGGAAGATATTTTCTACCGCACGGTCGCGATCGACCGGACACGGCTCATTCCGTATCAGTTTACTAAAAAGAAATTCGATCTGCCCGAAGAGGATCCCAACGATTTATCTGAAGGCGATCCAAACGATTTATCGGCAAAGGACCGATGAAGCTAAAATAAGCGTATGAACCGATGAAACCGAACCTGAAGACAACGAGAATTCAGACGATACACAGCAGACACGGCTTTGTTCTGCTGGTGACAGTCATCGTACTGGTGGTACTCGCCTCGCTGGCCACCGGCCTGTCCGTGCATTTGTCGATGGCCAAACGCCGCCAGCAGTACCGGATCGAATATCAACGGTCTCGGTACGGCGCTGATTCGGCCATGAAATATATTCTGACAGAATTGCCGAATAAAAAAATTGTACTTAAAGATCGCCGGGAGCATCCTGATTTTTCGGATTTATTTATAATGAATCAATCCGAGTTCGCTGAGTTTATCGCGACCTGGTCCGAAACCGCAACCAACGAACAAATCGAAGCGGTCCTGAAAGAAGGGGCCTCGCTGTCAGAGCCGGTGCCGCTCAGTACCGGGGATATGGTTTCTCGGTTGTCTTCCCTGTTCGGCGGCGGTCAGGGTTCGGACGCCAATCAAATGGATGCGGAGCCATATGATTCAGACGAACAATTATATATGGTTGAATTGGATCCCAATGATGTTGTTGTGCCCGGGCCGTATGGTCCTCCCTGGCCGAATGTGGTTGAGCCGATCAATCTT
Source organism: uncultured Phycisphaerae bacterium (assembly GCA_937920485.1). Taxonomy (GTDB): domain Bacteria; phylum Planctomycetota; class Phycisphaerae; order Sedimentisphaerales; family Anaerohalosphaeraceae; genus 4572-13. Next base: position 1,324 of record CALETL010000174.1, on the reverse strand, counting down.
GAAATCGGTCCCTGTAAAGTTACGATTACCATTGAGGATGAAAACGCAAAAATGCCGCTGAGCTGGTTTGTAACAAGTTCCAAAGGGGCCAACAAACGGGCTGAAAATGCGTTAAAAACATTTTGTGAATGGATGTCATGGGATCAGGAGCAATTACAGCAGTTGGAAGAAGAAATTCAGAACTCGATGGATCGTATCTATGAAAAGAAAATGTTTAAGCTCAATCCCAAACCGATCATCCTGAAGACGGTAAAAAAACGAACGGTTAAAACACCTGCTCGCTCGACGCGGACGTCTCGGACGCGCAGAACTCAATCCCGGACTCGCCGTACCGCGCGTACACGGGAGGTTCGGGAAACGAAAACGAAAGAGCGTCCCGCAGTTGCTCATGCAACAGATTTCGCGAAACTGTTTCACAGTTCGATGCTGGATCGTGAACTTCTGGCCCGGCCTTTGCCGGATACCGGCGAACGGCTTGAAAGCCCTCTGAAGTATCTTTCTCTCTGGGGAGCGCAGCGGGTCAATATCAACACGGCGCCCCGTCATGTTCTTGAGGCGACTTTTTCTCTTGCGGTGGATTCCTTTGACCTTCCGGAGCTTACCCAAAAGGTCATAGAACAGCGGCAGGAAAAGCCATTCAAAAAAATCGATGAGCTAAAGGAACTGGGCCGGATTGATACGGACACAATGAAAAAACTTCAAAATTATCTGACAACGACCAGCACCTTCTTTCGGATTCGTGTTACCAGCCGAAGTGGGAATGCCGGCACCTCGGCTGTTGCGACAGTCGTCAAAGAGGGAAAGAAGGTTCAGCAGCTCGCTATCTTATATGAACAATAATCTTGGATAAATCATAAACAGGAGTTGATAACGTGGATGAAAATGGAAGTTTAGGATTGTTTCTTTCCGGAGAGAAAGCCGTTGCGGTTTGGATATCGTCCGGATCCGAGGCCTCGGTATTGCATACCATGAATATAACGTCTACAGAAGATGAACCGTCAACAATAGCTCTTCAGGCCGCGCGTGCTGTAAACCGGGCCGGCTTTACATTCGACGAGGCATTTGTCGCGATCGATTGCGGGTACTATACACAGTATAAGCTGCATTCGGAGTTCGATGACTACAGCCAGGTGGACAGTACGATCAAATTCGACGCCGAAGAGGCCGCCGCGACCGACGCCATGAATCTGGCCGTGGCTTTCGATATTACCGGCAAGAATCAGATGGGCTCTGAAGTCACGGTTTACACAGCCGATCGCCAGTTGCTCACGGATATTTTGCTGGACGTGCAGGAAGGCGCTCTGGATCCCGGCCTGATTGAGCC
>CALETL010000173.1 GCA_937920485.1 uncultured Phycisphaerae bacterium | reverse complement strand
TAGCCGTACATCTTGCCCCGCGACAGAATCTCCAGCACCACCACCGGCGCGACGCCTTTCAGTAATTCCCGTTCGAATTTCATGGCTTATCTCCTAAGAATCAAATGTCTTGTTTTGTATAGTATGTATCACATACTATGCAAAGTCAACTACTTTTTCATAAAAAATATACTTTTTTTCTGTTCAGGTTGATTTTTGTCGGCATAATAGGGAAAAATCGCCACCGAGTATATCTCGCTTAGCGATCTGGAGAACATGGTCAAACTGTTTCTGGTCGTTGTTAAGAATGCCAACAATACCAACATACTCCTCTCCGGACAGGTCTCTAAAATGACCAAAGATTATGTAGTATGCTAAAAACAAGAGGACAAAAATATCGGGTAAAAAAAAATGCAGCCAAAACGCACTTTATTTCGGGCTGGTTGAATCCGACGTCTGTAAGATCATGCGGCGACCCAGAACGATGCAATTGTAAAGTGCGCGGCCGACCTGGTCGCGCGTCATATAGGCGTTGCTGCCGGCAACTTCGTCCAGTGAAACAACTGTCTGCTCATCAATATCATACAGCTTGACAGTTAATTCGTCATGATCCCACATCGCGGGGTTCTCTAAATCAATATCCGATGAAAAACGGATCAGCATCCGGCCGGTTTCCCAGAACGCCCATACCTCATTAGCAACGTCCGGAAAAGGAGAAAAATAAACGATTTGGTCCTGTTTCATAAGTCTGTCAAAAGTATCCGGCTGGCTTTCCAGTTCGACTTTTTTGTAATCTTCCAAGTAGTCGATGACCGCCTCACGTGCAGACATACGCATTCGCTTCAGCAACGGCCCTTCTGGAAATCGCGCCTGATTGCGTGTACGATGGAGATAGTCACGCATCGTTTGGTAATTAACCGACACAGCCTTATAGCCGGACGGACCTGTGGGGAGTTTGCCGCGGGCAACATTGATGATCCTGAACGTATCATGTTTGACAATCAGGTCCAGTTCCTCAATCGTATAATCAGACTTTTTGAGCGTGACTTTAACATTCAGGTCGGGAATGATGACCTCGCCGAACAAACTCTTATCATCCTTATCAAGCGGGGGCTTGTATGATCGCACCCAGAAAGCAATATCAGATTTGTTGACAACCCGCTCGATATCCGTTTCATCTAAATACCAACGGTACAGATGTTGTGTCACTTTATAGAGATATTCTTTTTCGAGTAGTTCCTCATATGCGGTTTCGTCGCTTTGTCCGGCTAGAACCCCCGGAGCGGTCAAAATCAAAATTGACGTGATGAATAGACTTGATTTCATGGTTTAATCCTTTTGAGTGTAAAAAATCGGTTTCCGCCCAGCGAACCTTTCATTTCATTGGGGATGCGGACAAAATTTCCACCGGGGTTATAATAGTCCATATCGGTCATCCATGCGTAGGCCTGCCCGGTTACCCGGATTCGATTAATCTCGGTCAGTCCCGCAAAGCGGTCAACTCCAAGAACGCCATCAGCGACATAAGCATCCGCCAGATCCTGTGCATAACGCATCAGATGCGCAAACTTACCGGGCTTTCCCTTGTTTGCAATGGTTAAGAGGTAATTAATGCGTTTTTCGACTCGCGGCACAAAACATGGCTTGCCCGACGCATCCCGGTAGAATCCATCGCACTGGCCTCTTTCGCCGCCGGCAGTGATGATATCGATAATATCACTGCTATGTACAGCCGCGACCTCAACCTGCTTGTAGCCGGAAGGAATATGATGAATACGACCGTGACAGACCCAGAGGATTGCCAGCATGGCCGCTTCGCTGTTTTTTTCACTCACCCATCCGCGTTCCCCCGGAAACGGTGCCTCGTTAATCAACAGCCGTGCCAGATAACCACTCTTTGAATCGGCCGGTTGTAACTGGGCACCGGCATGAACCACTCCGTTAAGAGTGCTCAATAAGAAAAAAATCAACACACCGGCAATGAATTTTTTATTGATTATCTGCAAGTAATTCATCCAACGTAATATACGCTGAGTTTAGTTTCATTTTTCCTGGGTGGCAAGTTTTTCTTTTAGATATTGGGCGGTGTAGCTTTTGGTATTTTTGATGATTTTTTCCGGTGTGCCGGACGCGATGACCTCGCCGCCGGCGTCGCCGCCTTCGGGGCCAAGGTCGATAATGTAATCGGCCATTTTGATCACGTCGAGGTTGTGTTCTATCACGATCACCGTGTTACCCAGATCCGTCAGCCGCCGGAGTACATTCATCAGGTTGTGAATATCGGCAAAGTGCAGTCCGGTTGTCGGTTCATCGAGGATATAGAGCGTGTGACCGGTGCCGGGTTTGCCCAGTTCCGAAGCCAGTTTGACGCGCTGAGCCTCGCCGCCGGATAAAGTCGTGCTGGACTGGCCCAAGGTCATATAACCCAGTCCCACATCACACAGTGCCTTGATCAGCCGGATAATCTTGGGGAAATTGGCGAAAAATGATTTCGCTTCTTCAATCCGCATATCCAGAACGTCGGCGATATTCTTGCCTTTATACGTGATCTGCAGCGTCTCGGGATTATAGCGTTTGCCCTTGCACTCCTGACAGGTGACGAATACATCGGGTAGAAAATGCATTTCGATCTTTTTCGTACCCTGTCCCTGGCAGTGTTCGCAGCGGCCGCCCTTGACATTAAAGCTGACTCGTCCCGGCTTGTACCCGCGGATCTTGGCTTCGCGCGTTATCGCGAACAACGCGCGGATCAGATCGAACACGCCGGTATAGGTCGCCGGGTTGCTCCGCGGCGTGCGGCCGATAGGCGATTGGTCGATCTCGATGACCTTATCAACCTGCGAGGTGCCGACGATGTTCTTATGCTTACCGGGTTTTTCGCGCGAACTGTAAAGCCGGCGCTTCAGCCCCTTGAGCAAAATTTCGCTTACAAGCGTACTCTTGCCCGAACCGGATACGCCCGTTACGCAGGTCAGCACTCCCAGCGGGAATCGAACGCTGATTTTTTTAAGGTTGTTTTCTTCGGCTCCCCGCACTTCGATGCTATTGGTCAATCGCACCCTGCGGCGGCTGGTCGGCAATTCAATGGATCTGGTCCCATTCATGTACTGACCCGTAATCGAACGCTCGCTCTGCATGACCTCATCCAGTGTTCCGGTTACGATAATCTCACCACCATGTTCGCCCGCAGCCGGGCCGATATCGATAATATGATCCGCCGAGGCAATCACGTCGTCATCGTGCTCAACCACAAGTACTGTGTTGCCGATGTCCCGCAGTTGCTTCAGAATTTCCATCAGCCGGTTGTTATCCCGGCGGTGCAGGCCGATCGTCGGTTCATCCAATACATAGCAGCAACCCACCAATCCGCTGCCAACCTGTGTTGCCAGACGAATGCGTTGGGCCTCGCCGCCGGAAAGTGTTCGACTGGCACGATCCAGCGTCAGGTATCCCAGGCCCACGTCCATCATAAACTTCAGGCGGGCGCGGATCTCTTTAAGCGGCTGGGCGGCGATGAGTGTTTTTTCCTTGTCCAGCTTAAGCGACTGAAAATAATCGCAAGCCTCTTCAATGCTCATATGGGTTACATCGCTGATGCTTTTATCGCCGATGGTGACCGCGATGGATTCTTTTCGCAGACGGGTTCCGCCGCATTGATCGCACGGTGCTTCAGAAAGATAGCCGTGCAGGCGCTGCTTAACATATTCACTGGTGGTATTCTGCCAGCGGTGGACCAGGTTGGGAATGACACCCTCGAAACTATGTCCGTACTTCTGTTGGTCCTTTTCGGTTGTGCCGTACATCAGGATCTTGCGAACCGCCGCGGGAATCGTGCTGAACGGATCGGACTTGCGAATGCCGAAGTTGCGGCAGAACCGCTTGATCATGCGGTTATAGTAAA
>CALETL010000172.1 GCA_937920485.1 uncultured Phycisphaerae bacterium | reverse complement strand
CCTCTTTCCGCAGAAGGTTCTTGTTTTTTGTCTCAGAGAGCTTTATCAGGAAATTGGTCAGTTCCTCGGCAAGACTTGCATTTTTGTTCTTGTTCATGATGTCTCTCCTTTAGCAAAAATGTATCTCCTTTATTAATACGTTTGCAGAATATTTTGGGGGCAAAAAAAAAGAGACAAAATGAAAATAACACAAAGATATGTTAACGTTGAGTTGAACAAATAGTTGCACAAATAGTTGCACAAAATGCAACCGCGGCAGTTTCAATTCGCAGGATGTTTCTATTGACCGAGACGCCGGAGGCGCCGTCTTTTACAAGCCGTGTTTTTTCATCCTCGGTCAGTCCGCCTTCCGGGCCGACAATGATGATCAGGTCGGAGCCGTCTTTGATTTCCGGCTGATCCAAAAGGCCGCCGCCTGCCGGCTCGCCGTAAAGAATTTGGCTGTGTGGGTATTGGTCTTTGAGAAGGTCCAGTGCCGCTTCGAATTTAGCGGGGCCGGTAAACGCAGGCAAAAATAAACGTCCGCATTGTTTGGCGGCGGTGATCGAAATTTTTCGGTACCGTTCCATCGCCGTTTCTTTACCCAGTTTAACGGTTCTTTCAAATTGAACCCCTGCGATGTGGTCGACTCCTAACTCGGTGCATTTTTCCACCAGCCAGTCAAAGCGCTGACCTTTCGCAAAACTGACAGCCAGAATGACCCGGCCGGACGTTGGCGGGGGAGTCTGGGTGATTGTTTGGTTTCGGATGACGGCATGTTTTTTGTCAATCTGCTCTACAATTCCTTCGGCCAGCGTTCCTTTGCCGTCAAACAGTTCAACGGGCGTCCCTTTCTGCGCCCGTAAAACCCGGCAGAGATGATGGGATTCGACCGGATCAAGAACCGATTCTGTGTCGATTGATTCACAGAAAAAACGCATCACTATATTCCTAAATAAGACAACGATCTCTAAACCGTACTATAGAAAAAGAGTAGGGGATTGTCTATTGTGAAAAAATGGATTTTTCTGGAAGAACCGAGTCCGATAAGTAGAAACAATCAGCATATTGCTTAAATAGCGAAAATCGCCCCCCAGAGATGACGCTTATTGTCTAAACTTCTGTTTCCAGAGAAGGAGCCTGCTTTTCGAATTTCGATAATTCCTCAAGCAGGTTGTTATAAGCGGCAATACTGTCGCCGCAACCGACCGCTTCAAGTTCCGCTTCTACGGCAGGGATTGTATTAACAGTGGTACATTCCCTGCAGCGCATACGTTTGCCTGCGTATTGGTCAGATACCCGATAGCTGTGTCCACATTTGCTGCAATCAAATTTAATCATGTCGTCCTCAATGCTGCTTCATTTTCTCCGCGTTTGGCTCAACTTCCTCTACATATATAATGCCGCAAGATGATGATGTATTTCGATAAAAATAATTAATTTAAGATAATTTCATACAATTGTATGAGGACGAAGACCACAAGAGTTTTCAGCTATTGAGGTTACATCGACTAAACCCGTATTTTATTGTCACAGAGACACTCGCCCCCCGGTCTTTCGGCCGAGCTGAAATAAGCGTTTTTTCGTTCCTGCTAATTCGTTTTAATGTCGATTTTCTTGCCTCGAAAACTGACAGTACCATCAACTTTTGCAAAAATTGTATAATCCTTCCCCATGCCGACATTGAAGCCGGGGTGAAATTTCGTGCCGCACTGACGTACAATGATCGCTCCGGCCTTGGCAAACTGGCCGCCGTAGAGCTTTACGCCGCGATATTGCGGGTTGCTGTCTCGTCCGTTTCTGGTAGAACCTTGTCCTTTTTTATGTGCCATGTTCCATTTTCCGTATCAAAAAGCCATTTTTCTATGTTTAGCCGAACTTTCTCCGGCCAAGAATACTCTACTCTAATGGTTCCGGAACAATAAGTCCAGATAAAAAATAGTAAAAAATCACCTCAGGTTAAACGCCGAGGTATCTATAATTTCGCCGCAATACAGACAGGCAGCATGGCGGCCGGATACTTTTCGACCACAAGCCGGACATTCGGCAGCACTGCGTTGGTTTTTTCCGTCGAGTACGCCGTCCCGCATATCTACCTCATGCAGCTTGTTGTACAGGTCATCCTCTGTCAGGCCGGTCCTTTCGGCCAGCAGTTCCCACAGCGACTCGCAGATCATTAAGCTTTTGGCCAGATTGGCCTCCAACAGTTTGACACGCTGTTCCGCTCGCTTGGCAGCGTGTTTTGCACTGGTGGCTTCACGCTCGGCACCGATGTTCCCGACCTGTGTCGTTGCTCCGCGAAGTGAGTATCCGAGAAAAAGATTATGCATTCCAATTCCTTTCAAATTTAACGATTCAATGTAGATACACTATTCAATAAACGCCGGAATGTCAAATCTGTGGCAAAAAGGATTCATGCTTGAGGGATGAAATTGGCTTTGTTTGGGTTCGTTTTGGGCTGCACCAGTCCATCGTCTATAGTCCTTAGTCCTTAGGATAGAATAACTTGAAGCGATTTTGGTGGTTTTTGAAATGGGTTCGTTTGTTCAAAAAAGGTAACCGCTCGCTTTGCTCAACACGCGGATTTTTTAACGCAAATGTCGCTAAGGATGCAAGAGACGCAAACGTATTTTTTATGTA
>CALETL010000171.1 GCA_937920485.1 uncultured Phycisphaerae bacterium | reverse complement strand
TTGTAAATGCCGCCGAAGAGGTGGCGGCTCAGGACACACAGGATTTGGGCGTAACAGTTGATTTGAGTTATGTCTCTAAGTACATCTGGAGAGGTTTTGACCTTCTCGATGACGATGGTGCTTTTCAGCCGAGCGTCAATTTTGACTTCGGCAACGGTTTCATCGCAAACGTTTGGATGTCATATGCAGACTCCAGCGGACATGTCAACGCAACTGAGTACGACTACACCCTGGCCTATAACGGCAGTGTTTTGGAAGATGGCGTCTGGAAAACAAATTACCAGGTTGGCTGGCGATACTATGATTTCATTGATACCAGTTCACAAGACGCCGATGTACAGGAGGTTTATGTAACAGGCGCTATGCCTGCACTACTGGACAACGGCATTGTTCCTCACTTTGGTGTCTTCCAGATGTGGTCCGCTCAAAGTGGAGGTCTGAATCGTGATTTCACTGGAACCATCTATTTAATGGGATTGGGCTACGGCTTTACACTGGACCAAGCCCCGGAACTTCCAATGAACTTCACTTGGGATATTGTTTACAATGACGGTACCGGCGGATCAACCGTGGACCATGACTGGTCACACATGGTCTGGGGTCTGACGACTTCGATGACCTGTCCGGCCACCGGCGGAACACTCACCCCGGGCATTTACTATCAGAATTCTTTCGAAAGCAGCGTCAACGACGAAGATGAATTCTGGGCAGGTATTTCTTACAGCTTCGGCTTCTAAGAAATATTGAATCGATCATCCTAAGGCCGGCTGCCAATGCCGGCCTTTTTTATGCGCCGTTATTTGATGTGCAGTCGGCATTATGAAATATCTGAAACAACATTATTGGCCAAAGAGAATAAAGCGTCCTTCGCCGGAGTTGAATTAAACATATCCAATTGCTGTCTGGCTTTATCGATACACTCTCGAACTGATCGCATCGTATAGTTAATGCTTCCGTCTAATCGCATCTGCTGCGTCAAATTCTTCGCGTCTCTGCACGCTGTTATTTGCTCAACAAGAACCTGCTTCTGTTCTTTATTGTGGTTGATCCAATGGATCACCGGTAGGGTCAACTTTTTCTCCAGTAAATCAGTGCCGAGTGTTTTTCCTTCCTGCTTTTCAGTGGATAAAATGTCCCGCAGATCATCGGCAATCTGAAAAGCCCGTCCGTACTGAAAGCCAAACTCGCTTAAGGCCTCGACCTGTTGCTTTGAGGCACCTGAGGCCATTGCTCCCAATTGGCAGCTACATCGGAACAGCGAAGCAGTCTTTGCTTCGATAATTTGAAAATAGTCCTGTTCAGTCAAGGACCAGAAACCTTTCAGTAAATTCTGCTTGAGCTCTCCTTCACAAAGAGTTTGGGCCGTTTTGCATAGTAAGTCCGCTGTGCTGTCAAATTGAGACATCGCCCCTAACGCAAATGCCCGACTCAGCAGAAAATCTCCCAGCAAGACCGCGGCGGTATTGCCCCAAAGCGCATTCGCACTGGGTTGACCGCGGCGAAGTTGGGCCTTATCGATTACATCATCATGCAGCAGAGAGGCACGATGAATCAATTCAACCATCGCGGCAAGATTAATGTGTTCGGAACGAATATCTGAAATCAGTTTGCCACATAGCAGCACAAAAGCAGGCCGGAGCATTTTACCCTGTCGTCTGGAAATTTCTTCAAGAACAACTGAAAGATCTTTGTCTGAGATTTGGAGCTGTTCGGAAATTTCCTGCTGAACCGCAAGCAGTTCCGGCTGAATTGGCTCGTAATGATCCTGTAATTTCATTTTCATAGGAATCTGACGGAACAAAATGAACGTTTATCAGGAACGAGCATAGTCAAAGAACCGTTGCCTTAGCCGTTTTGTTACCGGGCCGGGAACACCGTCACCGATCACGCGCCCATCCATATCAATGACACCGATAACCTCAGCAGCGGTTCCCGTCAGGAACATTTCATCCGCAACGTACAGATCAAATCGGGTCAGGTCTTTCTCCTCGACCTGTATGTTTTCCTTTTTAGCCAGTTCAATGACAATATTACGGGTGATCCCATCCAATGAACCCGCCTGAACCGGAGGAGTGCAAATAACACCCTCCCTGACAATGAAAACATTATCCCCGCTGGCCTCGGCAACATAACCGAGGTGGTTATACATAATCGCCTCATCCGCTCCTGTCTGAATTGCTTCTATCTTAGCGAGAATATTATTTAAATAATTCAGACTTTTAACCTGAGGAGGACAGGACAATGGATGGTTGCGAATAGACGACACACTGACAACCCTCAGACCCTTTTCGTATAACTCCTCGGGATAAAGCTGAATCTCACTGGCAATAATAATGGTGGCCCCATGTTTACAGATAAAAGGATTAAGCCCCAAGTCGCCGGTGCCACGTGTCACGATCAGGCGAATATAACCATCCTGCACATTGTTGGCCCGAACGGTTTGCTCCATCGCATCGGTCAGCGTGTCAATATCCATGGGGACATCCAGCATGATCACTTTTGCCGACTCATACAGGCGTTTTAGATGGGCGGACCCTTCAAAAACTTTTCCGTTATAGACCCGAATTCCTTCGAACACACCGTCGCCATACAGCAAGCCGTGATCAAACACGGAAATCTTCGCATCCCGTTCGTTCACTAATCTATCGTTCAACCAGATTTTCAGTCCCATATCCAACTCCAATAGCTATAACGTCTATTCCTGAACTTTTCCGTCGATCAACCGAATGACACGCGAGGCCTGCGATGCGATTCGTTCGTCATGTGTTACCATAATAATTGTTTGGCCTTCGCCATGCAACTCTTTCAGGGCTTCTAAGATACCATGTCCTGTCCGAGAGTCAAGATTTCCTGTGGGCTCATCGGCCAAAAGCAGCGGCGGTTCATTAATCAGGGCCCGGGCAATCGCAACCCGCTGCCGTTCCCCACCGGACAGCTCATAGGGTTTGTGGCAAAGGCGTTCTTTAAGACCAAACCGGTCCAGTAATTGATGTGCCTTTTTACGCGTCTTTGATCTTAACGAAAACCATCCCAGAGAACTGGTCGAGGCCATCGCTGGCGCCATTACATTTTCCAATACTGTTAGTTCATCCAATAAATGATAAAACTGAAAAACAAAACCCACTTCTTTATTCCGAAAATGGTTTAATTTGCCCCATCGCAAACCCGCCAGATCCTGTTTTTGATAAAACACCGAGCCGCTGTTGGGCCTGTCCAATGCTCCAAGGATATGCAAAAGCGTACTTTTTCCGCTACCGGAAGCCCCAACAACAGCCACAAACCGGCCCTTTTCGATTGTCAGGTTAACGCCGCGAAGGACATCCAGCCGTGTTTTTCCCATCTTATACGATTTTTTTATATTTTGTGCTTTAATCATCGTTTCCATACTCGCTCTGCTTCCTATAGCTGATTAACCTGCAAACTCTGAACGGGCTTTTTTCGGGCTGCCTGCAGACTGGGAACCGTCGCTCCGATCATGCAGGCAAGAATGGTCGAACCGATGATAACAGCTAATACATCCATTTCAACTTTATTGGGTATCTCTCCAATCGCGTAAACACTGCGATTCCAGAGTTGCCATTCGTAGTGCTCATAAAGCCAGTCTTCGATGTCATTAACTTTATATAAAAAGCCCCACCCTGCAGCCGACCCAAGCAATGCGCCAATCAACGCAATGAATACAGAAAATAACAGAAACATCCAGATAATATCCGATATGGATACACCAATGCTTTTTAAGATACCGATGTCTTTACTCTTGTGGCTGATGATCATATACAGAACCACAAACACGATGAAAACCGTAATAACGCCCAGCATCAAAAACAGCATGGTCATCATTGTCTGTTCTTTTTCCATTGGAGCAATCACACTGCGGCGATTTTCCTGCCAGCTCTGTACATGAACATTAGCGAACAAATCGCCGCCGGGCTTGTCGGCGTTTTGGGCGGCATAATCGGCCCAAAGCTGTCGTACCTGTCCAACGCTCGCTCTCCCGGAAACGCCCTTTTTGAATTTAATATGGATTGAGCTGATACGCTTGATCGGCACATCCATGCCACACAGGATCTGCCCCTGTTCTAAGGGAACATAAACAACCGCCCCGTCTACTCGGACCAAGCCGCTGTGACTGTCATCGCTGTAATAAAATGACTTTGTGCTGACCAGATCAAGGGAGCGCTGCAGGCCGCCCTTGATATTCAATGGAAAGGCGTTGACGACCAATTCTAATGGAATCGGATTATCAGGATGGTAATAACTTCCGTCTGATGGCTTCCGGAATCCCATCAGGTCAATACCGACAACGCATCCATTCCTACCAGGGGCATATTGCGGCCGAAACACATCAGAAACCGTCTGTTTTTGATAATGAAGGGTTTGTCCGAAATTTGTCGTCTGAGAATGCAAAATCGGATTGATTCCGTGTATTTCTATACCAATGTTCCGAACTCCTCCCGGGCCACTCAGCAACCCCACACCTTTCGCAACCGGAGAAACTGCTTCTATATATGATTGCTTCAGCAAAAGATCGATAAAATCTTCATAATAGCCAAACCCCACCAGTGAATCCGCCTCAATAATACAGTCGCCGGCGTAGTCGTGATTTTTCTGTTTGAAATCCCGGACTAATCCGTTCATGACCGTCATGACCACCAGCACAATAAAGACACAGAGAGTCACCGCGGTGATCGCCAAAATCGAGATCGGCCGCTTAAAAAAGTACCGCCATGCTAATAGCCATTTAATCATCTTTGAAATTGTTTCCCTAATTCGGAATCAAAACTTTTTGCCACAGAGAACACAGAGTTCCCAGAGATATTTTTTCCTCTTTATTCTCTGTGACCTCTGTGGCAAATTCTTTATTATTCATATTGTAATGTTTCTACCGGCTTTACTCTTGCCGCTGCGACCGCCGGGATCAATGAGCCGATTGCCGCGGCGGCAATACCCGCTCCCGTGACCCACAGCACAGAACCCCAATGCATCGTGTCGGGAATTCGGGTAAAGTGATACGTGCTGGCCTTCCAGAGCTTGAGGCCAAAGACCGACGCGATGGTTTGTTCAATCACATTAATATTTTCGATGATCAGCCAGCCCAGACCAATTCCCAAAACAGCGCCGACGATTCCCACCACCGTTCCGAAAAGAACAAACATGCCAGCAATAGACGGGCTGGATACACCACAGCTTTTAAGTATCCCGATATCTTTGCGGCGGGTCATTACGATCAGGTAAAAAATACAGAATACCAGCAGGATAATCCCCATGCTGACCAGCCCGAAAATAAGCAGTAATACATTCATCTGCTTCTTGTATTCGCCAATCATTCGGGCATTTAATTCACGTGTCAATTCGATTTTAGCTAAACCGCTCCATGAAAAACGATCCTCTGCAAAATTTCTCCAAAGCCCCCAAATAATCGCCATCGCTTTTTCCTCGTCCGCACCTTCTGCTAAACGGATGTGAAGAATATTCGCACTGGTTTCTTTCTCCGGATACAGTTGGGCCGAAAGGACATCAATCGGCAGCAGTACCAGAGACTCATCAAAATCATTGATCCCGGTTCTGACAACATTGGCCAGCTTAAATTTAATCACTTTCCGTGAAAAGCGGGCCTGTGACCCGTCTGTGTTCTGCTGATTCTGAATAACTGAACCGGTTGTCATCGCCATCGGTTTGCCAAGCATCCCTTTAACAGCTTCAATATTATACTCATCTGTTATTTCATCAGGTTGAGTCAAAAGGCCAATCGCGACAATACCGCCAACGGCCTGCGGGTTATCCGGAACCGCAAAACTGACCGCTGAGTCACCATCGTCCTCTTGGAAGAGAAGTACATCGTTCAGCGGCGTGACAGTAAGCACTCGATTTGGTTCAATGCCCCAGACACCAGCCGCTTTAACTTTTCCGGGTGCCGATAATAATAATCCCTGGCTGCTGAGTACGGCGGTGGCCGATTCAATACAGTCAGCCCCACATAATCTATCGATGAACTCATCATATCCCGCCAGGGTCTTCCCCGGTGGCGTTTCAAAGATGACATCGCCACGATATGGACAAAAGCTGTTCTCAACTGCATCGATGAAGCCGGTAAACAGACTGTCCGTAACGATCAGCAAAGCACAACTGAGCATCACCGCTGCCATACTGAGCAATACGATCCTTCGATGCTGTAAATAACGAAGGCATAACAGTAAGCTGATTTGTTTCACCGCCGAAGCCACCTTCTTAATGAGATCTCTGTTTACAGTTTATTTGACGGGATAATTATTCACTGCTTTCTTTCTGGGCAGATTTTTGCGCCAGGGGCTTGAGCAGCGGAAACAGTACGACGTCCCGAATACTGGTCGCATTGGTCAGCAGCATGATCAAGCGGTCAATGCCGACACCTAAACCGCCCGCTGGAGGCATACCGTATTTCAGTGCATTCACAAAATCCTCATCCATCTTGGCCATGGTTTCCTCCGCAGACAATCCGCGAAGCTGGCTGTGGAAATTGGCTTCCTGCACATCCGGATCATTCAGTTCGGTATAAGCGTTAGCCAGCTCCATTTTTCCGATGAACAGCTCAAAACGTTCCGCGTAGCGAGGATCGGCCTTGCTTTGCTTTGTCAGGGGACAAATCGCCGCAGGGTAATCGAGCACAAACGTCGGATTGACCAGATGCTCTTCAACGGTTGCTTCAAAGACTTCGTTAATCACAACCGCGTCATCCATATCCGTCTCGTGTAAATCCAACTGCTTCGCTTTTGCACGGACCGAGGTCAGGTCATCAATGTCGCATCCGGCATGCTCTTTTAGCAGGTCGGCGTATTTGGCTCGCCGCCACGGACGGGAATAATCAATTTCAAGATCACCAAAGGGAAGTTTCCATCCGTCGCAATGCTTTTCAATCAGCAGGCAAATCATCTCTTCGGTCAAATCCATCATCACATTGTAATCCGCATAGGCCTGATACAACTCCATCATGGTAAATTCCGGATTGTGCCGGGTACTCAGGCCCTCATTGCGAAAATTGCGGTTGATCTCAAAAACTTTTTCCATCCCGCCGACCAGCAACCGCTTCAGAAACAGTTCCGGAGCGATACGGAGAAATAAATCCAGATCCAGTGAGTTATGATGCGTCATAAACGGCCGTGCCGCGGCACCGCCGGCCAATGTCTGCATCATCGGTGTCTCCACCTCAAGAAAATCCCTGTCAGTCAGGAAGCAACGCATTGACGAGACCATTGCGCTGCGTGTTTTGAATCGCGGCATGACTTCCGGATTGGCCCACAGATCAACATATCGCATACGGTAGCGTGAATCCACATCCGCCAGACCGTGAAATTTTTCCGGCGGGGGAAGCAGCGCTTTGCTCAGCAATGTTACCTCCTCGGCCCAGATGGTGATCTCACCGGTTCGGGTTTTGCCAAGCTGTCCGGCAGCGCCAATAATATCTCCCAGTTCCAGCAGTTTTAGCAGTGGCCATTGTTCAGCAAGCAGTTTTTTACTCAATCCCAACTGAATGGTCCCGCTCGAATCCCGCAAGGTGATAAAGATCAGTTTTCCAATATCACGCAGGAGTACGATACGGCCCGCACAGCAGGCACGTTGACCCTCTTTGTCATCCACATAACCGGCCTTAGCATCTTCGGCAAAAGCGATTCCTTCAAAACGCCCGCCATAAGGATCGATATTAAATTCCTTTATTTTCTGCAGTTTCTCACGTCGCTGCTGCTCAAATTTATTTGTTGTGCCTGATGCCTGATCCGTCAATGTGATACCTTTCTCGACTTACTGCATATCATTTTGAATTGATTTTGCGGATGAATTTTCTGCGACCACCGGATCCAACGCCAGCACTTGGCCCTGTGCAACCAACTTGCTCCGAAGAACCAGCAGGCCAATCGAAAGCTGAGGGTCAGCCTGCAGTGTCTCTTGCAGTGTGTGCCGATTGGTTGAACCGCCGTTCGTTTCGTGATCCGTACGAGCCAGCACATCATTACTCCGCTGAATATCAATCATTTCTTTCATTTCATTACTGAGCATTTCGACTTCTACATCCGGCGCAATTCCCCAATCGTCACGGCCCAGTTTTTCCATCTGGTATCGATTTTTAACCTGTTGGTCACTGGGCAAGTGATAATATGCAATCGTGTATTTAAGCTGTGAACCATCACCGGTAAAGCCGGTGACAACCTGCACGCTTCCCTTGCCGTAACTGCGCTGTCCAACCAGTGTAGCACGTTGATGCTCGAAATCCTGCAACGCACCGGCAACGATTTCCGAAGCGCTCGCGCTGTAATTATTGATCAATACCACAAGTGGATAATCGGGATGCGTTCCGCTGCGATGAGCAATTTCATATGTCGCAAGACCCTGTTTTGGATTACTCTTGACAATGAAGCCTTCCTTAACAAACAAGTCAACAACTTCGGCAGAAGCCTGCAGGTATCCGCCACTGTTAAACCGAAGGTCCAGAATAAGCCCCTTCATGCCTTTCTTTTCCAGTTTACGGAGAACTTCATCCAGATCGGGACCGGAGCTTTCGGTAAATGCCGTCAATCGAACATAGCCAATCCGATTTTCAGGATCGACCCAATAATTCCAGCCGCCGTTTTCGTTACGCATCCAACCGCGAAGCGGCTGCACAACAATCTTGTCACGGGTGATCGTTATATCTTTAATTCCACCCGTCGAGGGACGGCGAATTGTAAGTAATACATTTGTGCCTTTGGGGCCGGTGATTTTGCTGATAGCGCAATAGATGGTCATGTCTTTTGTCGGCTCACCGTTCACCTTAATAATCTCATCCTCCGCATCCAGCCCGGATGTATAAGCCGGTGTATCCGGCAGCAAGCTGACGACTTTTAAAACTCCTGTTCTTTTGGATATTTCCACTCCAATGCCAGTGAACTGCTGGGTCATGCTCTTTTCAAAATCTTTGACATTCCATGGCCAAACCAGATTCGTAAAGGGGTCCAGCGACTCCAAAGCCGCCTCGGTATAATGAGCGATTATCACCTCTTCGGGTATCTTCAATGTTTCGGCATTCATCACTAGTACATCTTCAAGAAATTCAGCGACGGTCTTCACTTCTACGGCTTCGGCACCCTGCGGCAATGCCTGAGCCCGTGCCTCAAGCGCATCCAGAGCTGTATTCCATCCGGAGACCTGCTCTTTAGAAGCAGACCAGGCCAATTGCTCATTTGTCTTCTCCAGCACCGTACCGATTAAGCGACAACGGTTCAGCGCCTCTTGGGTCATTTCACGATAATCAATGGTGTTGACGTAATTGCTGTTGAGTAACTGTAAGGCACGCAAAAACATCTCAACCTTAATTCCTTTATATCGCTCGATAACGGTCTCGCCGCACGTGCTGTCTTTCATCGCCAGTTCAATCGCCGCTAACTCTGTCAATTCTTTGGTCTTGTCTTTATAGATCTTGTCATCTTCATAAAGCTCTGACAGCCATAAGTAATAATGGGTATAGGCATCTAACCATTTTCCCTGCTGCTCATCGCTGTTGGCGTTGACCCTCATTTGCCTTAGAATCATCTGCACAAAGGGATCATTCATTAACTCCGCTTTTTGTTCCTGGAGAGCATATTCACGTGCCCGAATCAAAGCCACCATTGTTTCATCAATATCGTTAACGTCCGGGGTACCATTGCCCGGCACTTTTTCTTTGATCTCTTCAAGCTCCTGCAATTGCTCCCGGAAAGCAGTTTCCCGTTTTTGCTCACGCAGTCTTTCAATTTCAAAATAATGATCAACTAAATATTTCATCTGGCCGGCACCGGGCTTGGCGGGCATTTGCTCGAGAATCTGCTGAGCCCGCTCAAAATCCCCCCGGCAGATACTGTCACCAACTAAATGAAAGTCTGTCGCGGTCTGAGGCGACTGAAGCTTCTTCTTTTTTGCCGCCGCAGGGCGCGCCGCGGGGACACTTTGTTTTGTGTCACACGAACTGCCCATCAGGGCTGTCAACCCTAACACGATAAGACTTAAGCATAATAATGATTTCCGTCGATCAAGCTTTACAAGTTTTTGACTTACCATGTTATATATCCTATAAATCAGAGCATGGCAGGACGGTTATCGCCGCCCTGCCGCTGGTTATCCACACTTGGTTTTCAGCATCCTGCTGTTTTACTTAGAGACACTCAGCCGCCTTGCCGGCACAGCCAAGCACTTGCAGTTTATGTTTGACCATTTCATCGATCGCTTCACGGCCGGGGCCGAGGTACTTGCGAGGATCGAAATCTGCGGGGCTTTCAGCAAATACCTGGCGAATCTTTGCCGTCAGCGCCATTCTCAGGTCGGTATCAATGTTAACCTTGCAGACTCCCAATTTAGCGGCCTTGCTGATGGCCTTTTCCGGAACACCCATCGCGTCCGGCATCGCTCCGCCGTACTTATTGATGAGATCCTTGAATTCCTTGAGAACACTGCTGGAACCGTGCATCACCAGTGGAAAACCGGGCAGTTTTTCGCCAATCTTTTCTACTACGTCAAAGGCCAACTTGGGTTCGGTCTTGAATTTATAGGCCCCGTGGCTGGTCCCAATCGCGACAGCAAGAGAGTCCACACCTGTTTTTTCGACAAATTCAACTGCTTGTTCGGGATTCGTCAGGTGCGCCATCACATCATCAACACCGACAACATCCTCTTCAATCCCACCCAATTGACCCAGTTCAGCCTCCACAACAACTCCGTGGTCATGTGCATAGTCAACCACCTGCTTGGTCAGTTTAATATTATCCTCGAACGAGTGGTGCGAACCGTCGATCATCACGGAAGTAAATCCATCATCAACACATTGTTTACAGGTTTCAAACGTGTCACCATGATCCAGGTGCATACAGATCGGAATTTCCGGGTTTTCAGCAACCGCAACATCGATAATTGCCTTGAGGTAGCTCATGCTGGCATAGGAACGTGCGCCGCGGGAAATTTGAAGAATTAACGGGGCCTTTTCCTCAACAACCGCCTGAACGATCCCCTGAGTAATCTCCATGTTATTGACGTTAAACGCCCCAATGGCATAGCCGTTCTTGTACGCCATTTCAAACATTTTTTTAGTGGTTACTAAAGCCATACGTTCTCCTGAGCAAAAAAGTTAATATTTGTATTTATTTCTCGTTACATACCATTTTTGATTTTCGGGAAGATCGGCAAAAAACACGATCAGTCTTCCCATCGTTTTCCGGTCAGACCAACGTGTTCGCGCGATCCGATCGCCAGTTCTTTAACTCCCTGCGGCCAGATACTGAACACAACGGAACTTGTATCGAGCGCTTCATCAAACGACACGCTCATTGCAAAAAACAGTCTGTGATATTGGCGAACAAACGACAGGTCACTTCGAATCATCTCTCCATATTCAAAATTATATTCCTGAGAAAACGTTGCAGTATAGCGGGGGCTGAAACGATAGGTCACAGCACCCACAAAAGCATTGGAACCTTCCTGGTAATCATCAAGAACGCCGTCATCGTCTTCGTCAACCGGAATCAGGATGGGACGCAGGTAACGGGTCCCAACATAATAACTGATATCCGGATGGACATACCGGCTGACGCCGATATCAAATTGCTGTATACGCCCATCGTCAATGTCATAATTAACGTCACTCAATAATGAGAAAGTGTCCGAAACACGCCAGACATATTCCCCGTTAAACGTGTCTCTGGCAATACCGTAATAACTCCTGTTTCGACGCTGCAGGAACGGTATGGACGGATCATTGTAAACAAATGCCGCAGGTCCGTAAAGTTGGCTGTTGTTTATATCAAGACCGCCTGTTGTCACATTCCCCGGAGTTAAAACGAGTGGATTCGTCGCCAGCGGACTCTCCGAAGAATCAGCATCATTATCCACCCATGTCCCTGAAAGATCCAACCGCATCCAATCCAGTTGCCGCTGATTTTCTTCGCTGCCGCGATGTGTCTGCCAACGCTGGGAAATGCCCAGATGCACCGTATTACGCTGGTCAATCACTTCGTCACTGCCTTCATACAGCACGGCCGCGGCATACGGCGTGATAATATGCCGCATTCCATTAAGGTCCCACATGGACGAACGCACATACGGATCTTCTTTCCAGAACATCGTCGATGCTCGAAGCCCCAATTCCCCAAAATAAACCTGTTCCTCTGAGAGAATCTGATTGTTATTGAGATCTTTCTGGTAACCGTAATTATCCTCATAGCTGGCACTGCCTGCGACAAATGGAACCAGCTTAATCGTATTCAGCATCAGCGGCATATCCACTTCGTTCCGGGTCCAGGCAAATGTGTAATAATCACTGGTGGCCTGGGGACCCAGTATCGCATCTTCATCGAATTTATTACGAAAACGTGCGACCTGATTATCACTATAGAACGTAAAACGGTGATCCCAGAAAGACTGACC
>CALETL010000170.1 GCA_937920485.1 uncultured Phycisphaerae bacterium | reverse complement strand
TATCACATTCGGTCTGTTGTTCGCGGGCGTGGCGGGTATTATGGTTTTCATCTCACTGGACGAGTTGCTGCCCACCGCCGAAAAATACGGCGAGCACCACCTGTCCATCTACGGCCTCGTCTCCGGCATGGCCGTCATGGCGATCAGTTTACTGCTGTTTGCATAAATTCAAAACACAGGTCCCGGGATACTCTCAAAGTATTAATTTGACATTTGTTGTCTTGTTCCATAGAATTTTGCCTTGATATCGTTTAAATCCGTTTTCAGGGAGGATTTGATGTATTATTTTTATAAGCACTGGCGTGGCCAGCTCTCTCTTGGCATCTCATTTTGGATTAACTGCATTATTATTAATGCCGTTCTGTCACTTGCTTTACTGCTCAACTATAAACAGGTGTTCACCGAATACCCTGTCTATATCTGCCGGATATTTTTTATCATCTCCTGCATTTCTTTTTTTGTTGTTTTGCCGTGGCAGTTCGTTGGCCTGTGGCGGTCCGGAACAAATCATATTCAACGCTATGGCAGGCGTTTTTGGCCAATTGTTGCTAAAACGATTGTTATTATTGTATTGTTATTTCGTATTGGACAGATTCCGTATTACTGGTTTTTCTATCAGGATTCATTTCGACTTTCATTTTTAAGAGATGATGTGCCGGGTTACGAGATGGATATTCTGGCCGATGGAGCCGTTCTTTATTTCAAAGGCGGCCTGCCTTTTGGAACATCAAAAGAAGTCGAAGCAGTATTCGATGCGTATCCCGATATTGAAACAGTCATTCTGGATAGCCGGGGCGGCCGCATTTATGAGGCCCGCAAAGTTGCCGAGTTAATTCTTCAACGGGATTTGGATACCTGTACGGCCCACGGATGTTTTGCGAATGCGACGATTCCGTTTGCCGCCGGCACAAACCGCTCTCTATGTAAGGGGGCTCGACTGGGATTCTTACAGTATTACCCGCCCGAATATTTCAGAGACTTCGAGGGTATTCAACGGGAATACTACAAAGACTGGGGATACTACCTGCTTCGCGGTGTGACCAAAGATTTTCAGGAAAAGAGAGTTGCCTCCGATCCGAATAACTATTGGGTGCCGGATCAACAGGAACTGATCGACGGCCGAATGGTTCACACCCTTGTTGAATTATCGGATATGCTGCCGATGGAAGAGGCGATTATCTTCGGATACGGAAAGCAAACACCCGCACACAAAGAAGCAAGAGATTATTCCGTGACTGACGAGCAGATTAAGGGTTGGATACTGGGCTGTTCAGGGCCGCTTTGGGAGTTCAATCGCGACGGATTCGATTTACTGGGAGCCTGGAAGGCAGGAGAACACAGGGCGGAAGAACTAAAAGAAACCCTCCCTGAATCGTGGAGTATTCATAATCGTAACGATTTACTCAAAGACCTCTTCTGGCTGTCGCAGGGAGGCGGCCATCGTGACGATTTTGACCGACACGGAAGATTTATCAGCACACTCAGTGACGAAGAGCTGGAGACTTATCTGGAGCCGTATAAGAAATATACGGAAAGATGCAATGAGCTGCGTATTGCCCACCAATATTACGAACAGCTTGGCCATAAAGGCATCATCGGATGGGATTTGAGCCGGTATATCTGCCTTTGCCGGTGGGGGTACATCGTGGGCTATTTAGATGAAGAAACCGCGTGGGAATTAATGATTCCGATCGCCCTGGAACTCCAGCAGATATTTGATTCATGGGAGGAACTGGGCCAGAATTATTTGATTGGGCGGCATTATTGGTCGCTTAAGCATGTTGAAAAGGATAAGGAGCAATTTGATGAAGCATTTTGGCGACTGAAAGAGATGCCATCCAGCCCGTGGAACAAATATCCGTGGGATCTGGATTTAAGCGATGCTGACAGTGTTCTCCCGACCCCGCCAGAAAAAGCTTCGGCAGCGCTCGAATCGGAGACCCTCCAAGCGGACGAAGACCCGAATGATTTGGTTGTAGCAACAGCGGAGACAGTTCCCTTCGAATTACAGCCGTTGCCTCCGTTGGATTTTTCGAGAGTCAATAGGCTGTCACAATTAAAGCAAAAGGGGCCGGTACTGGTTGTACCTGATATGCACAAAACGATACAGGGAGCGGTCAACGCGGCCAAAAGGGGCGATGCCATATTTGTCAAAGCCGGTGTATATGATGAATGGGTTCTGGTGAAGCGCAAAGCAGAGATTCAGATTGTGGGTGAAAATACAGAAGAAGTAATAATTCAGCGTTCTGAACCAAACAGTTATGAATTGATTAGCTTTCGCAACTGCCAAGATGTAACGGTGTCGGATTTAACGCTCTATAATAATGGTGAATCTTTGCAGAAGGTGAATTCCTGTGCAACCATTTCCGGCGGACGAGTAAACTTTTTACGCTGCAAAGTTACCAATGAATGTGGCAGCGGTATTCAGTATTATGATTCAGCCAAAGGAGTTATGGAAGAGGTTGTGATCGATTCATGTCAATCGTATGGCATTTATATAACCGGCTCGGATGCGGATGTAACAATATCCGCTTGTCATATCCGTAATAATGGAGAGCGAGGGTGTATCATTGACAATGGAGCTGAGGTAAAGATCGATCAGACGGCGTTTGATTCGAACAAGAATACGAGTATTGAGGTCTTAGGTGCAACCGCAGTTGTCCGGAAAAGTGTATTTGAGCAAAATAAGGGCGATGGATTCCATTATGGAAAGGGTGCGTCCGGGACAATTGAGGACTGTGTTTTCAAGGATAATATATTTTCCGGTATTATTATTCGCGATAAAAGCAGCCATGCAGTTGTGAAGCGGAGTCAATGCCTTAACAACGATAAAAGTGGAATCCGTGTTGTTAATGGTGCATCCGCTCAATTGCAGGGCAATCTATGTCAAAGCAATAAGCAAGGCGGGATCGAAGTTTATCACAATGGCGCGTCTGCAGATTTGAAAAATAACTGCTGTCTGGACAATCAGAAAAACGGAATGGGGTTTTCTGATGGTGGAACCGGGACGATCGAAGATTGTGTTTTCAAGGGCAATAAACTGTCTGGTATTTTTATTAGCGATAAAAGCGCCCATGTAGTTGTGAAGCGGAGTCAATGCGTTAACAACGATAAAAGTGGAATCCGTGTCTTTAATGGTGCATCTGCTCAATTGCAGGGCAATCTATGTCAAAGCAACAAACAAGGCGGGATCCAAGTTTATCAAAATGGCGCGTCTGCAGATTTGAAAAATAACCGATGTGTGGAAAATAAATTAAATGGAATCAGCTTTTCCGGCAGTGGAATCGGGACGATCGAAGACTGTGTTTTCAAGGGCAATAAACTGTCTGGTGTTTTTATTAGCGACAAAAGCACCCATGCAGTCGTGAAGCGGAGTCAATGTCTTAACAACGATAAAAGTGGAATCCGTGTTTTTAATGGTGCATCCGCTCAATTGCAGGGCAATCTATGTCAAAGCAATAAACAAAGCGGGATTGAAGTTTATCGAAGTGGTGCGTCTGCAGTGTTGAAAAACAATCGCTGCAGAAGAAATCGAAATGACGGAATCATATTTTCAGGTGGCGCTACCGGCACGGTAGAAAATTGTCTTTGTGAAGGAAATAACGACTCGGGCATTGAGGTGTATGGTAAGACAACTTGTGTCAGCGTAAACAATAATCAATGCTCCGGCAGTGCTTATAATGGCATCATGGTTTCTAATGCCGGCCCCGATGTGAAACTGATTGGAAATGTTTGTTTTGATAATTATCCATCCGGCATATTGATTTCTCAGAAAGCATCCTGTCAGTTAAGCCAAAATACCTGCTATGACAACCCTTGGGCGGGGGTTGTCATCAAGGGAGTGGATGCTCGTCCAACCCTTACCGAAAACATATTCGATAATAATGGAACATGGGGCATTCTGGTCTATAACGGTGCGACTCCGATACTAAAGGAAAATTCAACCGAAAACAACGGCGTTGGCGGAATGAAGGAAAGAGAGTTGGACATTTAATAGCTTCCATTCCATGTGTTTCAAGCCGCCTCCTCTAAGTCATGCGACGGGTTATCATTCGGTGGCCAGACCGATTCGGAACAGGGCGCCGGTGGGTTTGGCGGCGGCGATCTGAACGAAGCCGTGGTGGGCCTCGGCAAATCGTTTAACTAAAGCCAGGCCCAGACCGGTGCCGGTGTTTTGGCGAGTGGACTCATCCTCGCAGCGATAGAAGGCATCGAAGATTTTTTTC
>CALETL010000169.1 GCA_937920485.1 uncultured Phycisphaerae bacterium | reverse complement strand
GGCTTCAGGAGACCGGGACGACTACAGATGTAACAGGCAATAACATCGTTAACGAGGAAGATCTGTTGATTTTAGCGGAGCGTTGGCTGGACAATGTCTGACATCAGGGTAATCAGGCGTATCAAATGTGTTTTGCGTCAGAGAAGGGCCTTTACGCTGATCGAGCTTCTGGTTGTCATAGCGATTTTAGCATTGCTTCTGGGAGTCCTCCTGCCGGCATTGCGCAAAGCACGCTTTCAAGCACAGACGATTGTGTGTGCTTCCAATCTTAAATCCGTTGGAGTGGCCATTTATGCATATGCGAATGACTATGAGGACACCATTCCTTTCGGTCCCCAAGCCCCTTTGCCGTCACCATCGAACTTTTATCCTGTAACGGGTATGGTCACGAGTCTGATTTCTCTGCAAAACAAAGCGCCCATAGGTCTTGGATTATTACTGGAAGGATGTCTTGCAGAACAGCCCAAAGCGCTTTTTTGCCCCGCTACGGATCAGCATTCCGATGCGGACAAACAGTTGTCATACGTTGGCAAAAGACAGGCCCAATGCGATTATTATTATCGTCATGCTTCGGCAACGACGGTACCTGTGCCCGAAACATTTCGTTTTCGACTGAGTGATCCGCATAAAAACCGAAACGGGCGTACGAATTTCGCATTAGCGATGGATGTTCAGTTTCTCGCTCATCCGTCATTTAAAACGTGGGGCGTTGTAACCCGCACGGCCCATCGGCAAAAAATTGTTAATGTCCTTTTGATTGATGGCAGAGTAGTAACGACTGACAATAAGGAAGAACAATTCACGGTTGACTGTATGTCTGGTTCTCCGAATCCCAATGATGCACCCGAGAAGATATTGCAGGCATTTGAGCTGGCGGATGAATTGCGTTAGTTATTGTGAAAAAAGACCCCGCTGAGAGTTTACAGCGGGGCCGGATATTTGCATTTTTTCATACTATGGATTGTTAAAGTTTCTGGCCTTCAGGAGGACGTCGTTTTCCATCGCCTTGTCCGCCGCGTCTTTGTCTGCCGCCTTCGCCGGGAGCGCCGCCCCTGGGCCCGCCGGTTCGACCTTCTTCTCGTCGCTGCTGCATCCGTTCTTTCATCTCAGCTTTCAGTTCTTCAAGCTCGGTCAGTTGTTCTTCGGTCAGCACTGCTTTGACTTTTTTCATTGCGGCTGCTTTTTGGAGGGCCTGCTGGGTGTATGCTTCGCCTACGGCTTTTCCTGCGGCGATGATCCCTGCTTCGGTTCCCTTGTCAGTGGCTTCGTGAAGTGCTTTCATTGCTTCACCAACAGCTTTGCGAGATGTTTTGGCGGTTTCCTTGTTGGCTTCTGTGATTTCTTTGATCTGGTCCTTTTGCTCTTGTGTCAGTTCAAGCCGCTCGCCGGCTCGTCCCAGCAGCATGCGTCCGATGTCGCCCGGCATTCCCATGCCCATGCCGCCCATTCCGGCTCTTCCGGGACCGCCTCTGAATTCGTTGCGGGGACCTCCGGGACCGCCCTGGCCACCGCGGCCGCCGCCGCGTGGTCCGCGTTGAGGGGGCTCTTCTGCCGCCATTGCAAGCGGGGCCAATACTACTGCCAATAGCAATATACTGATTGTAAGTGTCCGTGCTTTCATTTTCCGTTCCTTTCCGATTCTGATTATAATTAGTTCTGTTTTTTTGCCCTTTTCAAGGCCGCTTTCACAAGGATAGTGAAAACGAAGACAGAAAGGTTACATGAAAATGAAAAAATGATTGTCTTATTTTGTGATTTCACGGAGTAGGACGGTTGCGTAGCAGCCGCTGGGCAGATCGAAGTGCAGTTCGAGGTAGTCGCCGTGTTCGTCGGTTGCGGTATCTATTTTCACCTGTTCCGGCCGGAAGCGCAGGGGGCGTCTGCCGCCGACACCGCCGTACTTTTTCAGACGGCTCAAGGCATCTTTATTTAAAGTCAGTTCATCCAGCAGCGGGTTTTCGATGTTCCCGGCGCCGCCGGTCAGGCGTACCATTCGGTTTCCGATCAATGGTCCGGTTGGGCTGATCTCGAACCCTTCACATCGGGGCTGTTCGACGGCCACATCTTCGACGCAAAAACTGGCACCGTTAACATGTTTATAAGCCATGTCGCCGTCCAGCAGGGTGTCGATACGCGGCATGCGATGAGCAAGCACGCGATTAAATAAATCGGACTGCCACGCCGCCACCATCAGCCGGAGCTGTCGTTTATCAAACTGCCGGAATGCCTTTTTGAAATTGCCGTTTAGCCGCATGAGGGTCTTGAGGGACTTGCGATGATCGCCAAACGCCGATTTCCACTCATACAGCGCCGCTTCATACTGCCCCTGTTCATAAAGCTCGCGGGCGGGAATAAATTCATCCTGTGGATTCAATTCGGGCTTGCCCAGAAGGATGTCGAAAAATTCCTTGGTGTCGTTTTGGACAATTGCCTGTCCGAGTAAATGGGAATCGCCCCGATAGCCGAAGCGCTGAGGGCCGAAATAGTTGGGCACACCCTTGGTCGAGAGAATGTCGAGGATTTTTTCAGCCCTTGTTAACGCTTCTTCGATGGGGCCGTTAACATTCCGCAGACGAATCGTGAACTTATTGCCCTTGAGATGGCCAACTTTGAGTTTGTTAGTGTGCCGGGTGGTTTCGAGGATTTTGAGACTTTTGGTTTCAATCTGTGACAAGGCGGCCGGATCGATGTGTTCGATGGAAATCCACTGGCGGGTGATCGCGCGCGCGTCCTTGCGGCCGGCATAGCCGACGTCCATTTTA
>CALETL010000168.1 GCA_937920485.1 uncultured Phycisphaerae bacterium | reverse complement strand
ACTTCAACAGGCACTGGGTTTATTTAACCAGTTGATCGTGCAGTATCCTTCCAGTGACAAGATTGACGATGCTGCATATAAAGCCGGGAAAATCTATGCTTACCTGAAAAACTATGAACTGGCTGCGATCTATTACCAGCGAGCATTTCAATGGAATGAAGCAACTTCATATCCGGCGCGTTTTCGCGCTGCGTGGGTCATGGACCATAAACTGCGGATGCGCAAAGAGGCGCTGGCATTGTATAAACTTGCGGTCGAAAAAGAGTCGCGTTATTCGGATAATACTGAGTTAGCGAAAGAACGGATTGCGGTTCTGTCCAGGCCAACGCCTGAAATAGAACCCGAAGAAGAGGTCCCGGTAGAAGACATGCAGGAATAAGCGAGTTTAATCAAACGACTTTTCAGGGCCTGTTTTCATCAAGGAAGCAGGCCTTTTTTTATGGAATGCTTTGAAGAAAAAATATTAGATCAGATTCAATCAAGCGGCCTGTTTGAGGAAATCGACCGTGTTCTGCTGGCTGTTTCCGGCGGGGCCGATTCGGTGGCAATGGCCCATGTCCTGACCGAACTTAAGAATCGCGGCAAACTTTCATGTGATTTTGTAATCGGACATGTCAATCACTGTCTTCGCGGAGCCCACTCCGACGCCGATGAAGCATTTGTCAAAGAGCTGGCCGATTCATTTTCGATTTCTGTCATAACGAAAGCTGTCGATGTAAAAGCGTATGCACAAGAGCACAAGTTATCGATTGAAACAGCGGGTCGGACATTGCGATTGAACACATTGACCGCAATGGCGGACGGACATGACTGTGATTGCATCGCGACCGCCCATCACAAGGACGATCTGGCCGAAACGATGATCCATCGACTGATGCGAGGAACCGGCTTTCGGGGCCTGTGCGGTATCTGGCCGGTTTCCTATGTTTATAATGGGCAGTTTGTCCGCCCGATGCTGGGGGTTCGGCGAAAGGAGATTATTCAATATTGCAACGAAAACAATATCCGGTGGCGAGAAGATGTGTCGAATAAAAATACTGGATTTACCCGCAATCGCATTCGCCATTCGATCTTGCCGGTAATAGAAAAAGAATCAGAAAACCTCACTGACTTACTGGCGGCGTTGTCACTTAAGAGCAGGCGGTTTTTACTGTGGACCGAAAAACATGCACGGGCGATCATTGCAAAAGGGCGATTGGATCGGGCGAAGGAAGAGTTTGTTTTAGAGAAAGCGTTGTTAGAGGACTGTCCGCCATGGGTGGTTTATGAGGTTTTGCGCGAAGTGCTGATGGAGTTGGGCGTTGGACTGCGGGATTATACACAGCAGCATTTTGATGCAATTGGTGAGATGGTCAAACAGGAAAAAGTAAAAGCGGATTTTCCGGCACAGGTTGAAATTGCCGTTAATAACGGAACCGTACTGATTCAACTTAAAAAAGAACAGCTTGAGCCGCTACCCAAATCGGTTACGTTCCAAATCGGCCAAACGGTTGAATTTGGACAATGGAAGATTTCCTTTCGACAGCTCGATTGTTCCCAGGTCGATCTTGACGAATTCAGCAAAACCAAAAACCCGTTTGTCGAACGGTTCGATGCGAATAAAATCAAGGGCCCACTGATTGTACGGCAAAGACTCGTTGGCGACCGATTCTATCCTATCGGCGGTTCCGGCGAGAAAAAAGTAGCCCGTTTTCTGCAGGATGCACAACTGGACGGCCAGACTAAACAACAGGCCTTTATTATAAAGGATTTAGATAAAATTCTCTGGGTTGCTCCGGTTCGCATGTCTGATCAGTTCAAAATCACCTCTGAAACTCGACAAATTGTTGAAATACGGATTTCTGAGCTGAAATCGCACAATTAGGTCAATTCGTATCGTGATACTCCAGAGCCGATGACCGATTCTTCCGGATAAATATCTTGACAATCTTTCCTTGCATCTATACATTATCCGCTCCGTATGTTTCCGACTGAACGGAGACAGTATGTAGATAGAAAGTTAATATTTTGGAACAAGGAGATTTCCGATGGCAACAAAAGTTGCAATTAATGGTTTCGGTCGTATCGGCCGTGCAGTCGCTCGTATTTTAATGGCGCGTGAAGACATGGAACTGGTTGCGATCAATGATCTGGCCCCGGCCAAGAGCTTGGCGCATCTGTTCAAATATGATACCGTTTTTGGTCCCTATGCCGGTACTGTTGAAGGCAAAGACGATGCAATCGTGATCGACGGTAAGGCCGTTCAGGTTACTGCGGTTCGCAGCCCGAAAGACCTGCCTTGGGCGAAATTGGGAGTTGATGTTGCCGTTGAGTCAACCGGTATTTTCCGCACAAAGGGCGGCGACAAGGGTGGTTACGAAGATCACATTACCGCCGGCGCCAAAAAGGTTGTTCTGACTGTTCCTGCTAAGGACGATATTGATGCAACCGTCGTTCTGGGTGTTAATGATGACCAGATCACTGCTGCTACCAAGAGCGTATCAAATGCAAGTTGCACCACCAACTGTCTGGCTCCGCTGAGCAAGGCTTTGAACGATGCATTCGGCATTGAAAAAGGCCTG
>CALETL010000167.1 GCA_937920485.1 uncultured Phycisphaerae bacterium | reverse complement strand
TGTTCGCAAAGTGCATGCCCTGTTCGGTCACCAACGGTTTAATAATAATGCTATAGTCGTCCACGATCGTATCCTGTATTTCTAGTTCGTTTTCTTCCTGTCAAGTAACGCCAGAAAAGCATCTTTGGTAAAAAGCACTTTTTGCTTATTACAAATGTCGCCTGCGTTGAGATCACTGATCTTCATCACATCAACCTTGTAGACATTTCTGGCAGATTTATACACATTCACATCCTGCTCGGGAAGCATGACCAGGCAGCTGCGATCGATATTAAGATTATCCAAAACCCGGGAAAATTCCTTGGTCTTAGGAGCATCAAAACTCAATTCATCAATGACAACAACACTGCCGCTCTGCATCTTGGCCAGCAATGCTGAGTCACACGCAAGGCGACGCTGTTTCTTTGGCATATCCTTGCCGAAATCGCGAGCCACTTTGGCAAAAGTAACACCGCCGCCCACACGAACGGGCGTCCGGATCGAACCGGCACGGGAGTTTCCTGTCCCTTTTTGGCGATAAATCTTACGTGTTGAACCATCTACCATACCGCGACTCTTGGTCGCTGCCGTACCCACGCGCTTGTTCGCGTGATACATTACGACTGCCTGTTTCAACAATGCCGCTCGGACAGTGCCGCCGAACAACGCCTCGTCAACCTGCAGGTTTTCCAGTTCTTTGCCTTCTCGATTATAGACTTTTACGTCGATCATCTTAATTATCCAAAATCAATTCTGTTTTTTTAGCTCTGAGGTCGTGTCCGTGAACTGCAAATTTCCACATAAGCACCTGACGGACCCGGAATAGCACCTTTGACCACCAGTAAATTCTGTTCTTCGTCGATGGAAACCAGCTGATGATGCTTCGTGGTAACACGATTGCCGCCCATACGGCCAGCCATGCGTTTTCCCTTTTTCACATTTCCGCCATGACCGGCGTCAGATGCGTGCGAGGAGATCGAACCCGGAGCACGGTGCTTACGTTCCGTACCGTGGGATGCCGGAAAACCGCCAAAGCCATGACGTTTCATCACACCGGCATATCCTTTACCCTTACTGACTCCGGACACATCAACAAACTTGATCTCTGAAAACGCAGCCACATTGATCTCGTCGCCCAATGCATATTCCGGCTCATCTTTAACGCCCAGCCGCCATTCACGAATAAACCGCTTTGCCGATGCTTCCGCCTTTTTCGCGTGGCCTTCGGCGGGCTTTTTAATGCGGCTTGCCTTCACGTCATCAAAGCCAAGCTGAAGTGCATTGTAGCCATCTGTTTCAGGCCTTTTAACCTGCATGACTTTGCAGGGTCCGGCCTGAATCACGGTAACGGTTACCGTTTTTCCGGATTCATCGTAAATCTGGGTCATTCCAATTTTTTTTCCAAGCAACATTGCCATCGTTTTTGCTTCCTTCGTGCGTGTTGCGAATAATTGTTAATTTTATTCTTTTCGCGTTTACGTACGCTGTTAATTTTTTTCTATCAGAACCTCTAAGCAGATCAGGCCTTGATCTTAACAAAAACTCCCGTAGGAACAACCAGCCTGTTCAGGGCTTCGACCGTACGGGAGTTGGCGTCAAAAATATCAATCACACGCTTGTGTGTGCGCATCTCAAATTGCTCACGCGACTTTTTATTGACGTGAGGACTACGCAGCACAGTATAGCGCTCGATTCGGGTCGGCAACGGAACCGGGCCGCTGACACGTGCGTTTGTACGCCGCGCCTGCTCCACGATTTCCTTCGCCGAGCTGTCCAGAGCCCGATGGTCATACGCTTCCATTCTAATCCTGATTCGTTCGGTATCTGCCATGGTTTACCCTTATTTTCTACCTACAGTATCGCCATCAAATTATTGAAAGCTGGTAAAAATACACATTTTTCTTCATTGTTACAAGAAGAATTCTGTGAAAATACCGTTATTATATAAAAAAACGGCGTTTCTATTTAAGGCAGGAAAGACATCTATTCGTCTTCCTTAATCTGGGGCCCAACTACAATCGGGCGTTTGGAGCCATTTCTGGCCCATTTTCACAGGTCAAACCCGTCAAAACAGGCGGTTTGGCCCTAACTGCCATCCCTGTACAATCTCATTTTTCGAAATGAACAGCCCAACTCGATACGCGGTAACATCCTTTTACCGCTCGCTCCGGCTGGAAAACATTCTTATTTATCAAATGAACTCGACATTGTCAATAGCCCATTAGGATTTTTTCTGAAATTTGTTCAGGAACTTTCTCGTAATTTAACGGTTCCATTGAAAAATTGCCTCGTCCTCCCGTTGCACTGCGAATCTGACCGGAATATCCAAACATTTCCGCCAGTGGAACTTTTGCATCAAGGACTCGCATATTACCATGAAGGTGGGTATCCGTAATTTCCCCTCGCTTCGCTATCAGATTGCCCTGTACGGTTCCATAGTTCGCCTCCGGAACAACCGCTTGGACCCGCATCACCGGTTCAAGCAGAATGGGCCCGGCATTTTGGATTGCCTCTTGGACTGCTAAAACACCCGCCTGCTCAAAGGCAATTTCTGATGAATCGACCGCATGAAAAGACCCGTCAAGCAACGTAACCTTAGCTCCCACAATAGGATAACCCGAAAGTGGCCCGCTTGACAAACCTTCCATTACGCCGTTTTCTACTGCCGGGATATACTCCTTGGGAATCACCCCGCCGGCGATAGCGTTGCAGAACTCATTTTTTCGAGAATAATGCCCGTCTTCCTTAAACAGGGGTTCAATTTCGATAACAACATGGCCAAACTGGCCGCGTCCTCCCGTTTGCCGAACAAACTTACCTTCTGCTTTCGCTGGCTGGCTGATCGCCTCCTTATAGGCCACACGCGGCTTGCCGACCCGTACATCAACCCCAAGATCCCGCACGAGCTTGTGTTCCAACACTTCCAGGTGAAGTTCACCCATCCCGCTGATAATCGTCTGGCCCGTCTCATCGTCATACTTAAACACAAACGTGGGGTCCTCTTTCCGAAGCATCAATAAGGCCTCAGACAACTTCATTCGGTCCGCCGCCGAGCGCGGTTCGATCGACATGCTGATAACCGTTTCCGGAAAAGAAATATTTTCAAGCATCACGCGGTTGTGTGTATCGCAAAGCGTATCTCCGGTCAGCGTTTCCTTCATGCCGACAACTGCAACAATATCCCCCGCGTGGGCAACGTCCAAAATCTTTCGGCTGTTTGCATGCATTTGGAAGATACGGGTAATATTTTCCTTTCGATCACGGTTCACGTTCAGAATCCGGCTTCCTGTTTTCAATGTTCCCTGGTAAATCCTGGTAAAATACAGGTCACCATGCTTATCAGCGGTAATCTTAAATGCCAGCCCTACAAAAGGTTTTTCTGAATCGCACACAACATCGATCGGCTTTTCCTTGTCACCTTTTTTGAATCCGACTGCTGCCGGTCGTTCAAGCGGACATGGCAAAAACAACGTAATCGCATCCATAAGACGGCGAACACCCATATTTTTAAGAGCTGAACCAACAAACACTAAGTTCAACTTACCCTGCAAGGTCCCTTGACGGAGGCCGCCGATAATCTGCTCGGCGGTTAAAGATTCATCATTAACATAGTGTTCCATCAGTTTTTCATCATAATCCGCCGCCGCCTCGATCATTTCATGACGATAGCGTTCTGCCTCATCCCGCAATTGCTCCGGGATCTCTTCTTCATGAAAACTGGCGGCGGTTTCCTCCTGCTTAAAAAACACGGCTTTCATCGTCAGTAAATCAACAAAACCTTTGAAATCAGATTCTGCGCCAATAGGAATCTGTACAGGAACAGGATTCGCCAGAAGTTTATCACGAATACTTTGCACTGACATGTCAAAATCCGCGCCGATCTTGTCCATTTTGTTAATGAAACACAGGCACGGAAGATGATATTTCTGACCCTGCCGCCAGACCGTTTCACTCTGCGCCTGTACGCCTTCGGATGCATCAAAAACCGCAACCGCCCCGTCAAGCACCCGCAACGACCGCTCAACCTCTGCCGTAAAATCAACATGCCCGGGAGTATCGATCAGATTGATGTCATACCCGTTCCACGGACATTTCGTCGCGGCTGAAGTAATCGTGATGCCTCGCTCCTGCTCTTCCTGCATAAAATCCATAACCGCGGTTCCGTCATGAACTTCGCCGATTTTATGGGTCTTTCCGCTGAAATACAGAATGCGTTCTGTCACCGTCGTCTTGCCCGCATCGATGTGAGCCATGATGCCGATATTTCGAACTTTGGTCAGAACCGCTGCCATGAGGCCTTCCTGCTTTATATTATCATGCATTTCTTAAGGGCATAAAAAAACTGCCACGGTTTCGATTAAAAATCCGTGGCAGTTAAAAAACAAATCAATTACCAGGCAAAGTGAGCGAATGCCTTATTCGCCTCGGCCATACGATGAACGTTTTCACGTGTCGTCATCGCCGCGCCTTCTTTTTTGTATGCATCCATCAACTCAGAAGCTAATCGCAGCGACATCGGTTTTCCCTTTTTGCCGCGAGCGGCCGCAAGGATCCAGCGAAATGCCAATGATTGCTGACGTTTCGAGCTGACCTGCATCGGAACCTGATAGCTGGCACCACCAACACGCTTACTGCGAACCTCCAGCAACGGTTTAACATTGCCAATCGCTGTTTCAAAAATTTCCAGAGGAGGAACATCGTTGATCTTTTTAGAAACCTGATCCATCGCGTCATAGAAGACTTTATAGGCGATGCTCTTTTTACCATCCAGCATCAGACAATTGACAAACTTAGAGACCAGTTTGCTATTGAACTTCGCATCGGGTTTTAACTGTTGACTTGACGCTGTAAATTTTTTAGCCATTTGTTTATCCTAAAGATCCCACCTTTTTCTATGATTTTTTGGTGCCGTATTTACTACGACTCTGCTTGCGATTCGCCGTTCCGGCAGTATCAAGTGTCCCGCGAATAACGTGATAACGAACACCCGGAAGGTCACGAACACGTCCGCCGCGAACCATAACCGTACTATGCTCCTGAAGGTTGTGATCGATGCCGGGAATATAAGCGGTAATTTCTTTACCGTTGGTCAACCGGACACGAGTGATCTTACGCAGTGCAGAGTTCGGCTTCTTAGGCGTCTGAGTTCGCACGATCAGACACACACCCCGCTTCTGCGGACAACCGGTGATATCCGATATACGCTTTTTCC
>CALETL010000166.1 GCA_937920485.1 uncultured Phycisphaerae bacterium | reverse complement strand
CAAACACGCGGTTCGGGTCATCTCGATGACCTGCTCAAAATTGAAGCCAAAACAGTTCATGGCGTTCATGCCGCTGATCACACGCCAGGCATGAATGAATTTGCTGTATCGGGATACGATCTCAGATACGAATTCATAGGCGTATTCACGAATCTTTTCAAAGCTGGGTTTTTCTGCCTGAAGCCATTTTGGAACATATTCCGTCGTAAATCGAAGCAACGGACCGGCACACAACGCCAGACGGCGCCCGGCCAGATACTGCATACAATTGTCCAACCGCTCAAAATTATAGACGCCCTTTTCAATTTCGATCTGAGCCCAGTTGATCGGGACCGTCACAAAACCAAACATTTCAAGCAGCCATTTTCGGTATTTTTCATTCTCAAGCCACTCCGGATTGACCTGGCAGCCAAGAGTGTGCCGTCCGAGAGTTTTGTTGCGAAATCGCGCTGCCAGAAACTGTTCGGCGTGTTTGGCTGCCAGTTTTTCTGAGAATTCCACCCCTTTTTTTAACGCCTCATCAGCTAAAACGGAGGCCTTTTCAGGCGTGGAAATGTGCTGCAGTGCTTCGATGAATAAGTCCTGCACCTCCTGAGCCATCGCATCCAACTCGTCGCTCTGGTCAAACAGCGACCAGTCCTCACGCTTCAGCGTAATCTGCATAAGCCGCGAACGAGCCAGTTCCAGATTCAGATTATAGGGTTCCGGACGTTCGGGAAGACGGGTGGTGTTCAGCAATAACTGGCCATTGCCTTCAATCGGCCACAGCAGCGAGAGCCCTGCCGAATCCTGAGACCGTTTTTGGCATTCCAGAATACCGTTTTTAAATGCAATCTTATCAACATGCCGCAGCGGAATCATATCCGCACCGAAAAGATAAACACCCGCTAAGGATATTTCTTTCAGCGGCTTACCATTCTTGAATAATTGAAACTTCAA
Organism: uncultured Phycisphaerae bacterium; assembly: GCA_937920485.1. Taxonomy (GTDB): domain Bacteria; phylum Planctomycetota; class Phycisphaerae; order Sedimentisphaerales; family Anaerohalosphaeraceae; genus 4572-13. Next base: position 2,530 of record CALETL010000166.1, on the reverse strand, counting down.
TCGAGCCCCTCAGTTCAATTGTTGGGTTATCTTAATAATCCTGTAAACGAGACCGGATTATAGCAGATGTCCGCTTAATTGCAAAAACAATCTTTTAGGGGGGAAAAACCGGGGGTACGGCGAATGATAATGGCCTAACACCTTGTTGTGAAGAATGTTACTGAGAACAGAGTACGGCGGAATTTTTGCTCATTCCGGTCAACTGCAGGTGGTGCAGTTGGTTGTTTTTTTCGATCAATTGACAGATCAATTGTGTTTGGCCCAGCAGCAGCTCGAACAGATCCATATTGGCCTGAACGGTCTGGCTTTGATATCCGGGCAGAAAAATCAGGAAGTAGCCGCAATGGGTCTTTTCTGTGGCCAGTTGCGTACCGATCACACAGCCGCCATCGACGGTATGAACGCACGGGTCATAGCCATCGTCAATCTGTCCGCAAATCGCCGGAAGAATCTCGGGGGATTCACTCAAAAATGAAGTCCGGCCGGGATGATTGGCGCAAAAATTGTGCTGGTCATCGACGAGGATCAAGACGGGCCCTTCCGATTCAGTCATTCCAAATAAATGGCTCTTGAACTGTTCTGCCAGCGTGTCAGCGCCGGACAATAAGGATTTATAAAGGTTTTCCATGATCATCGCCTTTTCAAAACACATATCATTGACTTTTAAAACATTTGCCCAGCCATACCGGCTGCGGCAACCGCATTATTCGGCCAATCATGGGGGCACCTTTGGCAGAGAAAGCAAAAAAACAGAAAATCAGCAAAAGAAAGGTATATTTGAAGTGAGAGAGAAAATTTATCGGACGCCGGTGGAGGTGTTATGGAGTCATAATTACGAACACTTTTTTTCCTGACCGGGGGACTTGGCCGTGTCGCGGTATTTGACCAAATGAATACAGTTGCCGCGGGTGTTGTACTCAACCACATCCATATAGGACCGGATCAGCAGGATTCCACGACCGCAGGATTTATAAAGATTGCCGTCGCATCGAGGATCCGGTATGCCGCCAGGATCAAATCCAAAGCCCTCATCAGCAATGGAAATATCAAATTTGTCCGGGGTAATCAGGCATTCAACAGAAATGTTCTTTTGGGGATCGCCGTGGTTGCCGTGCTTAATGGCATTGACAAAGGCTTCTTCCAGAGACAGATGAACCGCAAAGACCATATCTTCATCAAAGTCATGGCTCCGGAGGGTTTTGAGCACCTCGCAAGCAACCTTATTGGCTTCCTGTTCGACGTTCTTGATTTTCCAGGACTTATGCAGAATGTCTTTCGACTCGGCCAAAGACAATGACCCTTTCCTGATTATTCTACACCGACTATTTATTTAATATCATCCGTAAACTGTGCTTCCAACTATAGTATCGTACAGTTACAATGTTCACTGAATCATTTTTTTAGCCCGACCATAGCATCATCCACACTGGTGCTAATATCGAAGATCTTGTCCAGCCGGGTAATGCGAAAGACCTCAAGGATTTTGGGGCCGATGGAGCACAGGCGCAGTTCTCCTTCGGTTTCGTACGCTTTTTTGCTGATGCGGATCAGCAGGCCCAGTACCGAACTGGTCAGAAACTTGACATTGGTGAAATCAATAATCAACTGGATGCCGGGGGTCTGTTCGATCAGCGGCAAAAATGAGCCCTCAAGACCCCGAAGTTGATCCTCGTCGAGTATTTTTTCATCGGTCAGTGTGGCAATGACCACCGGACCGCGAAATTCCAAACTAAGATTAGGACTTGCATTATCCATTTTGTTCTCCTAATGGGATTATCCGGAAGATATTAGGATATCTCAGACGACCTGTCAAGAACTTTGCTCAAAGTGCTTTAAGTAGGCACCAAGGATAAAATCTTGTTTTAAATACCGGTTTGTGATAAGTTTTGGCTGGTTATTTTGAAAAGCAGAATGATAAACATCTCGCGGGTACGGCCCGCACAGAAAAGGACTGAAAATGGCACAGACATTGACCTATAAAATCCTGCAAAAACATCTCATCGAGGGCCAACTGAAAGCCGGTGAGCCCATCGGCATTCGCATTGACCAGACACTCACCCAGGACGCGACGGGAACGACGGCGTTCTTGCTGTTCGAGTCAATGGGAACCGCCCGGGTGCAGACCGAGCTGTCGGTCAGCTATGTCGATCACAACATGAGCCAGTTCGGGCCGGAAAATCATAACGACCACCTGTACCTGCAGACCATCGCCGCCAAAAGCGGTGCCTATCATTCGCGCCCCGGCAATGGCATCTGCCACCAGGTGCATCTGGAACGCTTCGGGAGGCCCGGCGCGACGCTTTTGGGCAGCGACAGCCACACCCCGACCGGCGGCGGCATTGGGATGCTCGCCATCGGTGCAGGCGGCATGGATGTAGCAGTCGCCATGGGCGGCGGGCCGTTTTACATGACGTGTCCGAAGGTCATTGGCGTGGAACTGACCGGAAAAATGAACGACTGGGTCGCCAGTAAAGATGTCATCCTGAAACTGCTGAGCATTCTGAAGACTAAGGGCAATGTGGGCTGCGTA
>CALETL010000165.1 GCA_937920485.1 uncultured Phycisphaerae bacterium | reverse complement strand
CGATTTTGTTAGGACATATTATTCAACCCCTTTGGGGTTGTGAGTGTTTTTTTAAACCGTTACCACGGGTTCCGGCCTTTGGCCTGCACCCGTGGCTATTATTGTAATGACCCCTATGGGGTCAAAGGATATTGATTTGATACAAAAAGCGATTGATATATTAAAAGTACGCTGGCCGGAGGTGATGCTGGTTGTGGTTTTACAGGCAGCGATGTCGATGCTGGGTCAAGAGATTATGATGTTTATGGAAAATGTCGATTCTCAAAAGACGATGCTTCCATTGTGGTCGAGTTTTCTATTGTTCATTGGAACATTCGGGGTGTCTATTGTGTGGTTGATGTTGTATCTAGGGTTTTTAAAAACGGCATCAATGGAGGAAGTCAAAATATACGAACCTGGACAATTGCTTCAATACGGAAAGTCTTATTTTTGGCGTTATTTGTCTTTTTATATATTGATTAGTTGCACGATGTTTATATTGGGTGGATTGGTAATTGGACTTTTTACCTCGGTGATTTCGAGGGGGGAGGAAAATTATGCAATTCCTGAGTGGCTTATGCAGTCATGTGCACTGGGAGTACTGTTGGGGATGATTAAGCCGATGTTGTTTATTCCGGCTCGAATTTTGGTGCATGGAAATACGGCATTAGAAGCATTGTATTCGATATCGTTCTATCGAATGGGGCAATTCCGTCGATTGAACCGATCAATTGGGGTGGGATTTGCAGTGCTTCTCGTGGCGGCTTTGTTTACGCTCTTTCAGAAAGGGACTATTCTGTACTACATCTTTTCGAGTATTTACTATTTGCTGTTTTCGTCGGTGATGTTGTTTTTGACATTGCTGGTGGTGCTTAGTATTCAGAATGAATATAATGCAAAACAGTCTAACGATATTGAAAAAGAGAGCATTTCATGAATGAATCACTGAAAGGCAAATTTCTGGTGTTGGACGGCCCGGATGGGTGTGGTAAGAGTACCCAGACACGCCTGTTGTCAGAGTGGATTGCCGAACAGGGTGTTGACGTAGCGTCCTATCGTGACCCCGGCACGACGCTTGTCGGCGAAAAGATCCGCGACATACTGCTGGACACCGCTCACGAAGGCATGGGCGACAATGTAGAGGTGCTTTTGTACATGGCCGCAAGGGCTCAACTCTACAAAGAGCATATCGCCCCCGATTTGGCAATGGGCAAATGTGTACTCATGGATCGCTGGCTTTCCAGCACCTGCGCTTATCAGGGCTGGGCAGGTGGGTTCGGAATTAATAAGGTTATTAAGATAGCAGCAGACTCCTTAGAACGCGTCTGGCCGGATTTAACGGTCGTTCTGGATGTGGATCTTCAAACAGCCGCAGAACGAATGCAGCGGGATCTGGATCGCATGGAACAAAAGGGCGATGCGTATCATGCAAAGGTGCGGGAAGGTTTTTTGAAGCTGCCTAAAATTCATTCATCTATAAAAGTGGTGGATGCCCGCCAGTCGATTGAGAATGTACACCAAGATGTATTAAAGTTGATTCAGGGGTTGTGATCCATGTCATTGAAAGAAATATTTTGTCAGGGCAAGGCGATTGATTCTTTGCAGCGAGCCCTTGCCGCCGGGCGCATGGCACATGCATTTATTTTTTCCGGTGATGATGGTGTGGGCAAATTCACCACGGCGAGAGCTTGGGCGAAGATGCTGCTGTGCGAAGATAGACAAACCATCAGCGACGACCCGCCATTTACCGATAGCTGCGGGGCATGCCACTCCTGTCAAATGTTTGACTCCGATGGGCATCCTGATTTCCGACCGATCTACAAAGAACTGGTGCAGTACACCAAAGGTGGAAAAAATCGAAAAACGCCGATAGATATGCCGATCGATGTCATTCGCGAATTTCTCATCGACAAGATAGCAAATCGTCCGACAACTGGGCAGTTTGTTGTCTATGTGATGGACGAGGCCGAAAAAGTAAACAGCTCAAGCCAGAACGCAATGTTAAAAATCCTTGAAGAGCCGCCTAGTTATTGTGTTATTATATTATTATGTTCGAGGCTGGATAAGATGCTTCCGACGACACTGTCGCGCTGCCAGTTGGTTCGCTTTGGTGCTGTTCAAGAATCACGGATCGTCGAGCGAATGACCGCCGAAGGCATTGGCAAAACAGAGGCCGTTTTCTGGGCTCGTTTTTCACAGGGTTCGCTTGGCAGGGCACTGGCATGGGCACAGTTGGAGGTTGAGCCGGCAGGGGCCTACGCCCTTAAGCAGGAGTTGATCGAAAAAATCGCCGCACTCGAATTGGCCGATGCTGTTGATACGGCTGAGTGGATGGGCAAGACCGCTAAAAAAATCGCCTCGGCATGGATTAGCAAACTCGATAATGTCAGCACGACTGATATCACTCGCCGGGCCCAAAAGGGCTTGATCCGAATGACCGCCTGCCTGTTCAGTGACGTCATGAAGACCCATTCCGGCCAATCTGATGCCCTCGTCAATCTTGACCAGACCGAGCATATCACGGCTTTGGCCCAAAAAATCGACGCTGAAACCGCCGCCCGGCATGTGGAATTGTGCTATCGGATGCACAAATGGGTCGATTCCAGCGTCAATGAAAAACTCATCTTCGAACAACTCTTGTTAAATCTTGCCAATTCGGATATACTTAACGTTTTCTAAGTGTGCTATTGAGGCAAGAGTCCTCGTATGTTAAAATATATCTTCTTTAATATCAGGAGTTTGAAAATAGATGTCGAAAGTTGACAATACAAAAGCCAAGGGTCCGAAACATACCAAGCAGATGTTGGTACGGTATGGCCTTTTAGGGCAGTTGGGCTGGTTTGACCATCATGAGTCGCATATTTCCCGGCTCAATGCTCATGTGATTATAAAGACCGAACGTGGTTTGGAACTGGGCCAGATCGTCGGTATCCATAACTATCGCGGCGGACATTTCAAAAGCAGCCCTGAGCAGGTCGAGCAGTACTTCTGCAATCGCACGAAAGAATACCCGCTGGCCGGAGGCGGAACCTTTGTTCGCTTTGCGACCCATGAGGATCTGCGTGAACAGGAGCATTTGGAAAAAAATTCAATCGGTGAGGCCAAAACCTGTCAGCGGATAGCGGACGAACTGAGCCTGAAGATGCGGATTGTTGAGGGAGAACACCTGTTCGGCGGCGAGCGGATCATTTTTTATTTTACCAGTGAAAACCGCGTCGATTTTCGTGAATTAGTCAAACGCCTGGCTAAGGAGTACCAAACGCGGATCGAATTACGCCAGATCGGCTCGCGTGACGAGGCCCGGCTCATCAGTGATTATGAGTCCTGCGGTCAGCAGTGCTGCTGCAGCCGGTTTTTGAAGATATTGGAACCGGTCAATATGCGCATGGCCAAACTGCAGAAAGCGACGCTGGATCCATCTAAGATCAGCGGGCACTGCGGCCGACTCAAATGTTGTTTGCGTTATGAAGACGAGAACTATCTGGACCTGAAGCGCAAACTGCCCAATCGTAATGCGACCGTTCAAACACCCAAAGGGATTGGGAAAGTTGTTAATGTGCAGGTACTGACGCAGCTTGTGGTTGTTCAGACAGAATCAGGAGAGCGTCAGGCCTGGCCGGTCGACGAGATACAAAAGATCGATCCGAATGGAGCCGCAAAGCAAAAAGACGAATCTGCAAAAAAGGAAGCAGAGAAAAAGCCTTTACGCGATTCTGTGACTGAGCAGGAAGAAGCTGTCGTTACTGAAGAACTTGTTGAGATGGCTGAGAGCGAGCAGGATATGTTAGAGGCTGAAAAGCCGCAATCTCAACCGGACTCCGAAAATAATGGTGATAATTCACAACAACCCAAAACCGCAGATTCTTCACAACAGGAGGGTCGTCGTAAGAAAAGGCGGCGCCGATGGTCGAAAAACAAAAAGCACGGGCCTCGAGAAGGTCAGAATGGCCAGAATGCGCAGAATAATCAGTCTGCTCAAAAAAACGATAATCAAAATAACAAGCCAAAGCCCCCAAATGGCAATGCACCCCAGTCCGGCGGAGAATAAATAATGCCACGAAAAATGTTAGTCACTTCAGCATTACCCTATGCGAACGGCCCGATCCATATCGGCCACCTTGTTGAATACCTTCAAACGGATATCTGGGTGAGGTTTCAGAAAGCGATGGGCAATGACTGTCGTTATTTCTGTGCCGATGACACGCACGGAACTCCCATTATGATCCGCGCAAAAAGCGAAGGGATTACCCCGGAAGAATTAATTGGTCGCATGCAGGAAGAGCATACACGTGACTTTGCCGGCTTTGGGATTGAGTTCGATAATTTCTATACCACCCATTCAGATGAAAATCGTCAGTTTAGTGAGATGATATACTCTCGGGCCAAAGAAAAAGGGTCTATTGTTAAAAAGCAAATCCAGCAGTCGTATGACGAACAGGAAAAGATGTGGCTGCCGGACCGTTATATCAAGGGAACGTGTCCCAGATGTAAATCGCCCGACCAATACGGTGATTCCTGTGATTCATGCGGTGCCCACTACCAGACCACCGAACTGATCGATCCTGTCAGCACCGTCAGCGGTAACCCGCCGGTTCTAAGAGAAAGCACACATCACTTTTTCCGTCTTAGTGATTATGAAGACGCATTAAAAGAACTGTTTTCACAGGGATATGTTCAGGATTCTGTACAAAACAAACTGGATGAATGGTTTGATGCGGGACTGAAAGATTGGGATATCTCGCGGGACGGTCCGTATTTCGGTTTTAAGATACCCGGCGAAGAGGACAAATATTTTTATGTCTGGGTGGATGCGCCGATTGGCTATATGGCCTCGATCAAAAATTACTGCGACAAGCATGGTTTGGATTTTGATCAGGTCTGGAACGGCGGTGAGTATGAAATCTATCATTTCATCGGCAAGGACATCATGTATTTTCACGCTTTGTTCTGGCCGGCATTACTGTTCAGCGCAAACCTGCGGACGCCGGACAAGTTGTTTGTGCATGGTTTCTTAACCGTCAACGGCCAAAAGATGTCCAAAACCAAAGGTACGTTCATTATGGCCTCCACGTATCTGAAACATCTGGATCCCCAGTGTCTGCGGTACTACTATGCATCCAAACTGAACGCAGATGTTGGTGATATTGACCTTAGTTTTGAGGATTTCGTCAACCGCGTGAATTCAGACCTGGTGGGCAAACTGGCAAACCTCGCCAGCCGATCCGGCCCGATGTTGACAAAAAAACTGGACGGGATGCTGGGCACACTGGATGCGGAAGGCAAGGCGTTACTGGACGAACTGACCGGCGCCAAACAGGAAATTATCGAAGGGTATGAAAGTCTGAACTATGCTGCCGCAATTCGCAGGATCGCTGCGCTGGCAGACGTGTGCAACAAGTACGTTGAGAATCATCAGCCCTGGACGACCATCAAAACGGATGCGGAGGGCACGCGCACCACGCTAACGGCGATTTTGAACGCGGTGAAAGTGCTGACGATTTATCTCAAGCCGGTCCTGCCGGAATTTGCAGCAAAAATTGAGCAGTTTTTATCGATTAACCCCCTGACATTTGCGGATGTTCAGTCAACGCTGGAAAATCATAAAATAAACGATTTTGTTCGTTTGATCGAACGCATTGAAAAAGAAAAGGTAGAAGCAATGGTCGAAGAAAGTAAAGAACAAACACTCTCACAGCAGACAGAAGAAGCCGAGATGCAACCGAAACTGGCGGAGCCGCTGGAACCGGAATGCACATTTGAGGATTTCATGAAAGCTGACTTGCGGATCGCCAGAGTTGCCGCTGCTTCCGCGGTCGAAGGTGCGGATAAACTGCTGCAGCTTGAACTGGATTTGGGCGGCATCACAAAGAATGTTTTTGCCGGTATCGCCAAGGCCTATAAGCCCGAGGACCTCGTCGGTCGACTCGTAATGTGCGTGGCCAATCTGAAACCCCGGAAAATGCGTTTTGGTATTTCCGAAGGAATGGTATGTGCGGCAGGGCCTGGGGGCGAAGAAATCTTTTTACTCAGTCCCGACAGTGGCGCTCAACCCGGCCAGCGTGTTCACTAACAGGAGTGCGGCGGCACGAGCCGCCCGAATTATATTGTGAAAAAGACCATAGAAGAGATTGCACAAGAAGATGGGCGTTACGATGCTAAGGCCCTGAAGTTTGTGTTTGAGGGCTTAGCTTCCACGGTTGAAAAATTTCGTCAGAAGCCCGAATCCGAAGACACCCCGCGCCATATATCAGGACAGGAACTGGCCTGGGGATTGGCCGAAACGGCCCAAAAACGCTGGGGCCGCTTGGCGGCGATGGTCCTGTCTACATGGAATCTGAACACCACCCGCGATTTCGGCGAGATCGTTTTCCTGATGATTGACAGCGGGTGGATGACATCACAGGAAACCGATACGATTGAAGACTTTGATGAGGTGTTCGATTTTACGGAAGTATTTGAAAAACAATATACCATTGAGATTCGTTAATTGATTTAACCACGTCAGTACCACTTATGAAGATGCGGGTCAGCCATCCGGTTTTGCGGGCTTTTTTCGAGCAATTACGATTTGCGCCGACACCTCAAAAGAAAAAGCAGCTCAAGGCCTCTGAACAGCTTTTAATGGTCCTCGACACCGAACGCCAGTATCCGTACGATTTTATTGTCTATCGCATCACCGGCTACCGCAGCCCCGTTCAGCAGGATCAACCTCTCATTTCCGGCAGAGACTTACTGCTGGATTTGCGCGTATGGATTGCTCAGCTTAGCGCCGAATTGCGATTGGATGCTTCAGAACAGGATGAGGCGATATTTACGGTCCAGCAACTTGCCGAACGGTTCAGCGTTTCGACGAAAACAATACGCCGGTGGCAAAAACGCGGTTTGACGGGCAAGATTTATATCTTTGAAAACGGCCGTAAACGTATGGGTTTTTCAGAATCGACTGTCGATTTATTTGTGCGGGACCATTCGGATTTGGTCGATAAGGCCAGCCAGTTTTCACTGGTAGCGCCTCAACAAAAACAGCAGATACTGAAACTGGCCCGGGAGCTGACAAGCAAAAAAAAGTATCGCACACAAAATGAGCTCATTCTGGAGATCACCCGACAGGTTGGCCGCGCCCGCCACACCGTTCGGGCAATACTGACAGAATCTGAAAAACAGGAAAACCAACCTCACGATCTGCCCCACTCGCGCGGAAAAATTTCCTCCAAAGATGCCGCGCATTTGTTTCGTCTGAGCCGACAAAACGTTTCCGTTAAAACACTCATGGAAACATTTGGCCGCAGTCGAAGTTCGATTTACCGTATTATCAATCAGCAGCGTGCCAAAGAACTGTTCAGCCGAAAAATTGAATTTGTTCCCAGCGATGATTTTTTAAGCCCGGATGCGGAGGAAGCTATTTTATCGGTTCCGCTGGAGCAGATATTTCCGGACAAAGACAAAGAACATGTTCTTTTGAACCGACAGCAGGAGACAGAGTTGTTTCGGCGTTATAACTATCTGAAATTTCGGACATTTCAGGAGCGGGATAAAATACAGCGAGGCCGCCCCCGATCCGATCGATTAAACCGCATCGAATCGCTCCTGGAACAGATCGACGCTGTCAATAAGATTATCATCGAAACCAACATGCCGCTGGTCGTCAGTATTGCCGGTAAGCATTTAACGGCAGGCAGCCAGATGAGCGAACTGGTCAGCGAAGGAAGCGTCGCACTCATGGCGGCGGTGGAAAAATTCGATTACACACGCGGCTATCGATTCAGCACCTATGCAAGTTGGGCCATTGCCAAGGCCTTTGCCCGCCTGATTCCCGCCGAAGCCAAACGGCCGGACCGTGCCGGCGGGGCGGACTTTGCCAACCTGCCGGCAGATCTGCGATTCGAACAGTTGCCGGATGTGGCTGCCGTCGAGCAGGCCCAGAGAGGCCTGCAGGCCATTATCAAAAATAATCTGGACGCGCGGGAGCAATATATCATCTTGAACCATTACGCGCTGGACCCCGCGGTTATCAAGAAAAAACCCAAAACCCTCAAACAGATCGGCGACGACCTGGATTTGAGCAAAGAGCGAATCCGTCAGATCGAACTGCAGGCACTTCAGAAACTCCGCCAGAGCTTAAGCCCTGAACAGTTTGACCTCCTGACAGGGTAGCGCCAGCTTGTTTTTGAGCGATTATATTTTGTCACTTGAAGATCATGAAGAAAACAAATAATATAACCTTTATGGCCTTCATGAACTTCATGGTAAATTTACCGGAAAGGCAGAAAAAATGAAAACAATCGGATTCATCGGTGGCGGAAATATGGCACAGGCCCTGTTGACAGGGATACTCAAAGCCGGACTGTACCATGCAAATCATATCTGGGCTTCGGATATTCGAGTTGAACATCTTGACATTTTAAAAGACCTTTACGGTATCCATGTGACTGCCGACAATAAAGAACTGACGGCACAGGCCGATATCCTCGTACTCAGCGTCAAGCCGCAGGTCATGGCTGACGTACTGGAGGGGATCGCCGGAACGCTGAAAAAGGATGTATTGGTGATTTCGATTGCCGCCGGAATTACGACCGCTGCCATAGCAGAAAAACTGGGCGATGTTCAGGTTGTCCGCGTCATGCCGAATACACCGGCTTTGGTTGGTGCAGGTGCCAGCGGGCTCTATAATGCCAGCGCATCAGAAGACGGGTTGAAAATTGCACTGGATATCTGTTCCTCGGTTGGCAAAGCGATTGTTGTTGAAGATGAATCACTGATTGACGCCGTTACTGCCGTCAGTGGTTCAGGTCCGGCCTATTGTTTTCTGCTGATGGAAGAAATGATCAAGACGGGAGTAGAATTGGGCCTGACTGAAGAAGCGGCCAAAACACTCGTGCTTCAAACAGCTAAAGGAGCGGCACTCTTAGCTGAATCCGCCCAGCAGCGAAATGAAGACCCCGCCATTCTGCGCCAAAAGGTCACCAGTCCCGGCGGTACCACCTAAGCGGCATTGAAAGTCATGAACGAAAACGGTTTTGGAGAGATTATCCTCAAAGCCCTGACCGCCGCCCGCGACCGGGGACAGGAACTGTCAAAGGCGAAATAACGGCACAATTTTCAAAAAACACATAAATTTTAACGATCCGGGGAACTTTCTATCTACTGATGTGTATAACGGGGTAGATTGGAAACATTGAAACAAAGGCCTTGGATGACCCACGAAGAACAGATGATTCAGGATGTACTGAACGGAAAGACGGGCTCTTTCCGCTGGATCATTGGTCGCTATCAGCGTCCCATTCTACAGATGGTATCCAATCTGCTTTTTGACCGTCATGCCGCCGAAGATATTACGCAAGAAGTGTTTATGACGGCCTATCAGAAGTTGTCAACATTTGATCCAATGCGGAGTCGTTTTTCGACATGGTTATTTACGATTGCCCGCAACAAGAGCATCAATTATCTGCGGAAAAAGAGGCCGGTGGTCTTAATGGACTCGCAGGAGATACCCTCCGCGGTGAATCCGGGCGATTCAGTGGACAGAGAGGAATTTTGCCAGCGGATGGATGAGGC
>CALETL010000164.1 GCA_937920485.1 uncultured Phycisphaerae bacterium | reverse complement strand
GACACGGCCGCCGGTACACATGCCGGAGCCGGCGATGACCATGATCGTACCTTTGATCTGGTTGATGGACTTGGACTCGCGGGTGGACTGGACGAGTTTGAGGCCGTGATAGGTAAACGGCGATTCGTTCTGGCTCATCAGCGCTGTCATCTCGGCATCGTACAGTTCCGGGTGCTTTTTGAAGACCTCGGTCACGCGGACGGCCATGGGGCTGTCCAGAAATGTCATGATATTGGGAACCCGGTCCTCCATGAGCAGCTCGTTCATGTAGTACATCACTTCCTGGGCCCGCTCGATGGAAAAGCTGGGGACGATAATGTTGCCGCCGTCAGCGTAGGTCTTATTGACCGCCTCGCAGAGATGCTCCTTGGTATCCTCGACGCTGGTGTGGACACGGTCGCCATAGGTGGACTCGACAAAGACATAGTCGGCCTCCTCGAAGACGGCCGGGTCCTTGAGGATCGGCTTGCCCATGCGGCCGAGGTCGCCGGTGAACAGGATGGTTCGCTGCTCGCCGTCGAGCTTGACGGTGACCTTGATAATGGACGAGCCGAAAATATGACCGGCCTCGTAGAAACTGGCCTCGACATCTTCGGCCACTGTAACGGGTGTTTTGTATTGAACGGGCCTGAACATGGACATGCACGCCTCGGCGTCCTCAATGGTGTAGAGCGGCTCAACCGGTCGCGGCGGCGTATAATTGGACCGTTTGTGACGTTTCTTTTTATATTTGGCATCCTCTTCCTGAATCTTCGCCGAATCTGCAACCACGATCTTAGCGATCTCGGCGGTAGCGGAAGTACAGAAGACCTTGCCTTTGAAGCCCTCTTTGACCAGTTTAGGCAGCAGGCCACAGTGGTCCAGATGGGCATGGGTCAGCAGAACCGCGTCTAATTCGGCAGGTTCAAAGCCGAAATCTTCCCAGTTGCGCTCTCGTAAATCACGCTCCTGATACAGGCCGCAATCAATGAGAACCTTGGAATGGTTGAATTCTATTAAATGGCGTGAGCCGGTAACCGATTCGGCGGCGCCGAGAAAACGAAGTTGTATGTCCATGAAACTCTCCAAATAATCAACTTTTCATCACTTATTTCAGGTACGGACCCATGAGGCCGGGCTTGAGGAACAGGTAGTAGAGTTTGCCCTCTTCATAGACCTGTCCGGCCATTTTTCCGGCTTCATCGCCAATGCCCATATAGACATCACAGCGTCCGGGCGCTCGAATCGCCCCGCCGGCATCCTGATCCAAAGCAAAACCGGTATAGGCCGCTTTTCTTACCACGCCGCCGATGGATCGGGGCAGTTTGGTCTTCAAAAACGAAATGGAAGCCCGCGGGTAAATGGATTTATCCGTAGCAATGGATCGGAAAGGGATAACCTGTTCGTTCAGGCAGCCACGCGGGTTGCCGCTGTCGGTCTGGAAGAAAACATATCGCGGATTTTGATAAATGTATTTTTCCACCTGCTGCGGGTTGGCCTTGAAGTAGTCAATCATAGCTTTCAAGCTCAGGCCCCCAGATGGAACAAGACCATCGGCAATCATCTGGCTTCCCACGCTTTTGTATTCATGGCCGTTGGTGGCGGCATAGCCAAGCGTGACCTGTTCGCCATCCGGAGTACGAATAATCGCAGAACCCTGAACATGGGCAATATACACCTCGAACGGATCGCCCAACCACGCAATCTCCTGCCCTTTGAGCATGCCGGACTGGTCGATCTCTTTGCGGGCCGGATAGGGTCTGACCGAACCATCGGCGATTTTTCGGCCGAGAATCTCGCCCTTATCATCTTTGACAAGGTCGGCGGGCTGCTTATACAACGGATATTTAAACTTCTCGGTGGGCTCCATCGACCCGTCAAAGATCGGGGTGTAGTAGCCGGTAAACAGGACCGTCCCCCTGTCGTCACAACCGACGGACTGATAGAAATCAAAGCGGGTTCGTATCGCGTCATTCAACTCTCTGCCGTAGAGGCCGGAATCCAATAACTCATCCAGTGCCCGTAAGCTTGCCACAACGCGTTCATGCGTGATATCGGCCATCGGGAAAAACTGCTTGCTGGACGGCTTGGACATGTAGCTGAGCGAGTTAAAAATACCCTCCTCTAAATCCTGGAGTTCATAGCAGGCAAAAGTCATGTCCGGGAACATGGAAGGGTCAGTGATCTTCCGCAAAGCGTGGGCGCCGGGAGGTAACGGTTTGTCGTAATCGGGTTCTTCGATTTCCTGAGCAGTTTTGCAACCGACAAAGAGCAGACATGCGAATAAAACCAATGTAAAGAGAGTTTTTCGTTTCATGGTAACGTCCTATCAAAAAGGCAACATCCTGTTTATTATCTAACCGATGGAAAAAAGCTTACATTCATTATGGGCATTTGGGACATCCTGTCAACTACAGGGTTCCTCTAAAAACTCATTTTGGTGAACAAGCGAATCTTTTTGATTCTGGTCTGTGTCAGGCAAAAACCGCTTTAACTTCAATTAAAGCTGATTTACCTTCCTTGCCAGAAACCAAAAATCTTCTACTTGTCACTCAAAAGCAATTATTAAAGCCACCCTAATATTACACATCGAACAAATCCAACGTCTTTCTTTAATTAAAGGAGGCCCCAAGAAAACCTTGACTTTTTTATCCGGAGAGCGGAAAATACGGTAAAACCACAGATTTCGTGAAGTAACCGATATATACTTTACATAATTTAAAGCAAAGGTAAGACAGATAAAGAAGGATGCGACCTTGATGAGTAAGTTGTTCCGATGTGTTTTGGCCATGATTGCCGTTTATCTATGGCCTGTTATTCTTTTATCGGGATGTAATGCCCCCAAAAGTCACCTGACGAAATTCAATCAATATATTGAATCCGGCAATGTTGAGCAGGCCCAATTATTCGCCGAGGAGAAAATCCACGAAAAGGGAAATCCCCGGGGAGAGGACCTTTTGTGGACACTTCAGCTGGGATCCATTCGGCGTTTTCAAAATAATTTTGACCAGAGCAGCCAACACTTTGATTCAAGCGAAGATATGATGACACACTTTGACGGAGAGAACTCAGGGCTTGGTCATACAGTAGGATCGGTCGCGGTCAACGATAATGTCGTCCCTTACACCGGACAGGTTTATGACGGCGTTATGGTTAATACGTATAAAGCGCTCAATTTCATGGCGACTGGTCAACCTGATCTGGCACGGGTGGAGTTTAACCGCGCCCTGGACCGCCAGCGCCGCGCCAAAGAAAATTTCAACAAGGAGATTCAGCAGCTTCGGGACCAGAAGAGTCAGGATCAAAACAGTGCGATGGCTCAACAGACCATGAATAATCCTGAATTTCAAAATCGCATCCAAACAGAGTATTCGTCAATCGGCGAGTTTGCCGTTTATCCCGATTTTGTCAATCCGCTCGCAACATATGCGGCGGGAATATTTTTCACAATTGAAAAGGATTATCCCAAGGCGATTGATCTGCTCAAAGAAAGCGCCGGGATGCTGCCGCAAAACATCTATGTTGTGGACGATTTCACCCGGCTTGAGAAACACATGCGAGACGGGGGCTCTATTGAACCGACAGTCTGGGTAATCTACGAAAACGGCCTGGGGCCGATCAAAACAGAAACTCGGATTGATCTGCCGTTATTTATTGCGACTGACAACGTTCGTTATTTCGGGATTGCTCTGCCGAAGCTTGCTTTTCGCCCTTCGGCGGCACCTTTTTTAGATATTCAAGCCGCATCGCAAACACATAGAACCCAATTGCTGGTGAATATGGACAGCGTTATTAAGACCGAATTTGATAAAGATTTTCAAGGAATCCTTACACGGGCGATTATCTCGGCTACCACGAAGGCCATTGCTCAATATTCTCTCGAAAAAAACCAGAATTCATCGACTGCCGCGGTCATTGCCGCAATCTATTCATTTGCGACTACCGCTGCGGATGTCCGGACTTGGACGATGCTGCCGAAAAATTTTCAGGTTGCCCGATTCCCCATGCCCGCCGATGCTCAATTTATAATTCAGGGGCCGGGGATCGGTCCGTTTTCGTTCAATATTCCCGATTGCAATCATGCGGTGGTCTATGTTAAAATGATTAACCATGTAATCAAACCAAACATTGAAATAATGACATTTAATTGAAGGGAGTGATTATGAGCAGGTACTTATTTTTGTTAATTATAATGGGCATGCTTTTGGCCGGATGCGGTTCACAAGTCGAGGATGACAGGGTCAATGTTGATCACCGCGTGGGCAGTGACTCACTGGGTGACAACATTATCACTCGTCCGTTTAAGTATGCCATCAGCGCACTGCTGGGCCAGGGCATTGAAATTACGGAAGTCAACGACACCCTTACACCAGAGGGCTTTTTGGATGTTCAGATGAAAGGGGTCAATAAGGCCTACGGCGTCAAGCAGTTTGAGTATCGTACTGAATGGTTGGATGCGAACGGAATGGTGATCCCCACCAAGACCAGTGTTTGGGTCCCGGTGTCGGCGATGGGAAAATCTGAAGTAACCTTTCGATTTATTGCACCGCGTAAAGAGGCCGTCGATTTTCGGCTGAACATGCGAAAGAAGAAAAACTAACAACCCGATAATACGACTTTTTTGAAAGGGAGTTTATAATGAAGTTAAAAACATTACTTTGTATATGTCTTTGCGTTTGGGTCATTGGATGCTCAGGACCGACAACGAAAAACATTGACATGGTTAATGACCAGGGAAAAGCGGTAATGGGTCTGGACTATCGTGATTTTGATCAGGCCGCCGCCGCGATGATTGATTCACTCATTCGGTCCGGGTCCCTGCATAAGCCCGGCGGCGGACGTTATGTGATGGTAACCGGAGGCATCGTAAACGACACGATGCAGCGGATCGATACCGACCAACTAATGGCCAAAGTGGAACAGGAAATGATGAACAGCGGGCAAGTTGCCATGACCTCGGCCATGGGTGATAAGGCCGGCGCTTCGATGGTATATGAAACACGTGATATGCGCGACTCGGACAGAGGCGATGAATTCAACGAAGATACGCTACCGGCCAAAAAGCAATTGATCGCGCCGGAGTTGAGTATTTCGGGGAAAATTTTCCAACGGAATATTAAATACGACAAAAAGACGCAGCAAGTTGAGTATTACTTCCAACTGCGAATTACGGATCTGACCACCGGTTTAAGGTTCTGGCAGGAAGAAAAAGTCATTGGCAAACGCGGTTCGGATAAAATGGTTTCGTGGTGATTGAATCGAAACGCTTTATAAAGGAAGGGTAATATTATGAAGAATATTGCTTTCTTATTTTTGTTTACAGGGTTGGTGGGTGCTGTTTTCGGTGTTAAGCCGGTTCAGACGCAAACGCGTCAGACCAAAGGGATCGGCGCCACACGTGATCAGGCGGTAAAAAACGCATTGTATGAAGCGGTTAGTCAGGTTCAGGGTGTACGTGTTGGCTCGGGTGTTGCTTTTTCATCCGCCAGTGTCGGCAGCATTGATGTAACGCGCGAAGAGGTGGATAAATCAATTGAGATGGAAGGTATTTCCGTCAGTGCAGTGGACAGTATCACCATGACCCTGGCTGAAGGCCTTGTCAAGTCATATAATGTTGTCAATGAAGGCAAAACAGACGAAGGCAAGCATGAAGTGACTGTGGATGTCGAGGTTTATGACTATCAATCACCGTTGGCTTCGACCAAAATGTCCCTGGCCGTTACATCGTTTGAAGTTCAGCAGGACCTGTATCGGTTTGGCAACATTAAAATCCCCGGGCACGAAATTGCCACACAATTTTCTCAGCGGCTGACCACTTTACTGAACGACAGCGGTAAATTTGACATCCTGGATCGGGCCTATACCAAAGAGTTTTTGAATGAACAGGTGGCCCTTAAAGCCGGCGGTACGGACCTAGAGCAGAAAGCCAGATTCGATCAGGTTCTTGGATCGGACTATTTGCTTTCCGGCCGCATTCGACGCGCAGTGATCGAACCCGAATCCAGAGAATTGCCCTCAACGGGAATCTGGACGGAAGAATACCGGGGCCATTTTGTCGGCGAGGTTCGCCTGCTGGTTCCGACAACGCGACAGGTGGCGTTTTCACATGAATATCGCATCAAGTTGAAAACCCACGAAGTTAAATCGCTGGCCGATGACTGGGCACGGGATGA
>CALETL010000163.1 GCA_937920485.1 uncultured Phycisphaerae bacterium | reverse complement strand
CTGACAAAGTTTTCTTATAGATGATTTTACAATCCCGGATGGTTCAGGTCGTCATCTACCCAGTATCGCGAGCCCGTGAACGTGGCCTGCAGGGCCAGTCCGTTATCGGTCAGTGTGTAAATTGCGACATTTTTGCTGAGTGTTCCGTCGCCTCCCATTCCTCCGCCGGCTTCACCGGTCTTAGCGGTAGCGTCCGCCTGACCGCCGATATCCCAGCCGCTGCCCACGAAATCAACAAGGGCCTGCCGGGTCTTGAAGATCGCGACTTGTCGGTAATCTTTGGCTCCGACGCCGATGCCGACACCACCTGAACTCATTTTCATATAGGTTTTACGGCCGGTGACTTTGTCTACGACAACGCCATATCCGCCGCCCGCACTTGCGAAAATGACGTATACGTTGGCGTTACTGAAAACTGCGTAACCAGCGCTGTCGGCGACTTCCTGACGTATGCCGGGTTTTTCATTGCACAGACGTTCCAGCGATTCATCAGCCATGTTATCGATGATCTGCCGGCGTTCGTTGAGGGTGTACTTTTTTTCGCTGGGCCCGCAGCCGGAGACGGCTAAGAGGATTGCGGCAAGCACCAAAAGAATGGCTGTTTGTTTCATGATCAAACTCCCTTCAAAATCATCATTCCATTGAAGATCTCTGTAATATACCGTTGAAAATAGCCGCAATAGTTCAAAAAATCAAGATGTATCTGAAGAGATATTACAGATAATTTCCATAAGAGCACCTTAGTGGAATAGGAGATGTTTGGCCACAGATTTGCGGGATTTTAACGTGTTTATTGAGATAGTTTGACGGAGTGGAGAGTTCTTGGGCTTATTTGTCTTGATTTGCTAGGAGAATTGCTTTATATTGTATGATAATGGAGTAGTGGTTCATTTTCTATCGTGAGGGTATTAAAGGAAAAGGAGTTAATCGCAGCAGGTTGGGAGAGGTTATGGCGGTTACATTTGAATGTCCTGTGTGCAGGAAACAGTTGTCGACCAAGCCGGACTATGCGGGCAAGGAGGGCAAATGCAAATGCGGTACGGCAGTGATTGTCCCCGGCAATTTTGAAAAGATGAAATTCGAGTGCAGGCAGTGCGGCAAGGGCATTTCTGTTTCAACCAGACACGCTGGCAAAAAAGGTAAATGTCCCACGTGTAAGAGCATCATCAATGTTCCGCTGTTGGGAATTTTGGTTGGGCAGAATCTTAAGATTGCTGTTACCCGTAAAACTCCCATGGCCAAGCGGTCCCCTCGACCCGACTCGGGACCGGGACTGACCATACCATCCGCGGTACCGGCTACAGCAACTGGGGTCGCCGCAATCAGCGTGGTGTGTGAAATGTGTAAAGCGAGCACCCAGGTTCCCCAAAGTTCAGCGGGCAATATTAAGGAATGCCCAGAGTGCGGTTGCTTCATGGAAGTTCCCGGAAAGCAAGCAGCAGATGACAAGCCAGAAATTGCGGCGCCGGGTTTAGACGCGAATCTTGCAGAGATCGAAGCCGGCGGCAGAGCCGTTGGCATAACAGGTAAGACCAAGTGCCCAAGCTGTGAACGTAAAATGGCCGATGATGCGCCGGTCTGTACCCGATGCGGCATTTTCATCAAAAGCGGCAGGCCGATTCTGACGGCTTGGGACGTGGATCCCGACGAGTTAGAGGAGAAAGCGCACGGAATCGTTGGCGCCATTAGTTGGGTAATCTGGAGCGGTATTTATCCTGTGTATTCTGAAGCCATCGGGAATCATAAACCTTATGCAACATGGGCCATCGCAGCGATTACCGTATTGATTAGCGCTTGGTTTACGATTCTCGAGTTTTCGGGCTCGCCTCAGATGATGTCGAATAAGAATCTTATGCTTTGGAGCAGTAATACCGAACCTGATGCTGAAACCATTCAGATGTTCTACGATTACACCAGTTATGGCGATGCAAAAGCATTTTATGCCAAGCGAGAAGAACTCAGCGGTACGGTTCCTGAGGAAGAATTGGATGTTGCGGCTTTGAATGCGCTGACTGATAGGCAGCAATGCTTTGGAAAATTTAAATTTTATCAACTGATTACACACGCGTTTCTGCACGGTGGACCTATGCACCTTGCAGGCAATATGCTGTTTTTGCTGGTCTTGGGCTCGCGGGTCAACGCAGCCATCGGCAATATCGCAACGGTAATTCTATACCCAATCCTGGCGATTGCCGCGGCGGTTACGCAAATGTTGTCAATCGAAGCGGGAGGTCCGCCAATCCCCATGCTGGGGGCCTCGGGGGCGGTCATGGGCATGGCGGGGATGTACCTTTTTCTTTTCCCGGCCCATAAAGTCTATATGGTTTTCTGGATAAGGTGGATGTTATTAATAGCGGGTTTTCATCTTTCCTTTTGGTGTTTTGCTTTGCGGGGCTTTTGGGTGGTACTTTTTTATATCATGTTCGATGTGATTGCGGTTAGTCTTGTGATGACAACGGGAACGGCCCACTGGGCACATATTGGTGGACTTGTCTGGGGGCTTATATTTGCTTTTATCCTGCTTGCGGCTCGACTTGCTTACTCAAGGAGCGATATGCTGTCTCTGATTCTGGGCAAATACGCCTGGCGCATCATCGGCACACCGGCGGATCGTTTTGGATGAGTTGGACAGCATGGGGGGGTCTATACTGTCAAAGGAGAGAATCAGACACCCACAAGCCAAGGGCTTGAAGGTGTCACCCATTCCAAAATCAAGGTTTATCTGGGGAGAATCGAGAGGGTTCGTATGTCATTCCGGCAGGAAAAAAGTACGATTTTCTCCAAAATACAAGATAAATAAGTATTGCAAAAGATTTTGCAGCCGGTATAATGTGCGATCTGTAAAAATAGGAAAAGTGTGATAATGGGCAATGGGGCCTATGTAAGGACAGTTTGAAAGGAAAAATGTAAGGTATGTTTACGAAAGAAAAGAAGCAGAAAGTGATTGATGAGTACAAAAACAGCGATAGTGATACCGGTTCACCGGAGGTCCAGATTGCAATTCTCACCAGCCGGATCAATGAGCTGACTGAGCACCTCAAAATGCACAAAAAAGATCACTCCTCCCGCAGAGGTCTGTTGAAAATGGTCGGAAATCGTTCCTCTTTGCTGAAATATGTGAAGAACAAGGACATCAATCGATACCGACAGATCATCTCGCGGCTGGG
>CALETL010000162.1 GCA_937920485.1 uncultured Phycisphaerae bacterium | reverse complement strand
TAATCCAGCTCGAACTTAGAAGTAAACACAAGATATTTAGGATATTGATATGCTGACCCAACTTTTTAAAATGCCTTTTTTTAAGTCAATAACGGTTCAGATGAATAAATCGGCACTACTGGGAAGCCCCCTATTGATTAAATGCCTTGGCGGCATCACTAATGGGGTGAGTTTAGAAGGTAAAATGGATCAGTCTTACCATCGAACGTCTGCCCGGTGTGACAAAAAGTGTGACAAGCTTGTCCCTTTGTCACTCGTTCGCCACTCGGGCGCCGTTCGCTCGGCGTCATAAGTCTTTTATTAACCGTTACAAGTCATTTATTCACAATCACTTACAAAACACGGTTTTGAACTGAAAATCCGTGTGTCGGCGGTTCAGGGTAAATCGCCCCCCCCCCTCTCTCCGCTTTTTTATGCGCTAACATAATGCGCATAAAAAACGGGATGGCGTGTTATTGCCTTTCCCGTTTTATTGTATGCATTATTGAACAGAGATGTATTTCGGCTACTTGTCGGATTCCTTTTTTGAATCACTTTCTTTTACTTTTTCTTTCTTAGGTTCTTTCTCAGGTTGTTTCAGTTCCGACTTTTCGATCCGCTTAACCTGCTTAGAACGTTCTTTCAGCTGCGACTCAAATTCTTCTACTCTTTTCTTATACGCAGCATTTTTCTTGACAATCATTTCCTGGATCGCCGCAACTGTACGGGTTGCCTGCTCTTCTTCGGCAATCTTTCTGATCGCTTCAAGCTCAGCAATTTCTTGCCCGTGTTTCTCGGCTTGCTTAGAAAGCATCTGGCGGTATCTCTGTTGTGGATCGGCAGATCGCTGCCGGTCCTTAGGAGAGGGTCTGCCGGGACGTGCCTGCAAATCTTTTGGCACAGGAGGAACATCCTGTTTTTTTACTTTCTCAACTTTCTTTTCACCATCCTCAGTCGCCTTTTCACCATCCTCAGTCGCAAAAGCCAAGCCGAAAAGTATTCCCACAATCATTAATAGTGTAATTAATTTTTTCATTTCATCTCCTGTCAGAAATTGTATAAGATTATTTATTATATACTCGGAAACCAGAGAACATCGTTTACTGGGACGGCTCTTCCGCGGGGCCGGAATGCACCACTACGCTTTCATTGTCTAATGCCGCCGGAGCTTCAACACCCTCGAACCGCAAATGCTCATCATCCTGCACCGATATCTTGATTAAGCTCTTGCCCTTAAACTTGCCGCGAAGGAGATTTTCAGAGAGCGGGTCCTCAATATATCGTTCAATCGCTCGACGCAACGGTCGTGCGCCAAATTCAGGATTGTACCCCTTGTCAATCAGGAATTCTTTCGCCGCATCCTCCAGTTCTAAATGCAGGTTATGTTCAAGAAGCCGCTTAAAGACCTTATTAAGTTCGTACTCCACGATCGTTGTCAGGTCCTCACGCGTCAGCGGACGGAAGACAATTTGGGAATCCAGCCGGTTCAGGAACTCCGGACGGAAGTGCCGTTCCATTTCCTTGTCCAGCAGTTCTTTCATTTTTTCATAATTGGCCTGCTCAGAACGTTTGCCAAAGCCAAAGCCGGACTGGTTTTTAATCAGATCAGCGCCGATATTACTGGTCATTATCAGAATGACATTCTTGAAGTCCACATGCCGACCGAAGGAATCGGTCAATCGGCCTTCTTCCATAATCTGCAGCAGCATATTGTAAACATCTGAATGGGCCTTTTCGATCTCATCCAAAAGCAAAACCGCATAAGGACGACGGCGGATGCGTTCTGTCAACTGGCCGCCCTCTTCATAGCCAACATATCCGGGAGGCGCGCCAACCAGTCGGCTGACATTGTGCTTTTCCATGTACTCGCTCATGTCCATCTGAATCATTGAATCCGCATCACCAAACATGAACTCAGCAATCGCACGAGCCAGAAGGGTTTTGCCCACACCACTGGGACCAATGAAGATGAAACTGCCCATGGGCCGATTGGGATCTTTCAGGCCGCTTCGGCTTCGGCGCACGGCTTTGGCCAGAGCATTAATCGCTTCATCCTGCGACACAACTGTCTTATGCAATTCGTCTTCAAGCTCGAGTAGTTTCTGGGCTTCTTCCTTTTCCAGCCGGGTCAACGGCACACCGGTCATCTTGCTGACAACCTCCGCAACCACTTCGGCATCAACTTCACCAACAGTTTCACTGTTTTTTTCCTGCCATTGCTTCTGAAGCTCGGCTTTTTCATCCAGAATATGCTGAATGTCGTCCCGCAGTGCCGCAGCCCGTTCATAATCGGCATTTCGGACGGCTTCGTCCTTTTCCATCTGAAGTTTTTCGACCTTTGCTTCAAATTCAGCTAAATCCGGCGGCGGCGTCATGTTTTTTAATCGCACACGGGCACCCGCTTCGTCAATGACATCAATGGCTTTATCCGGATGACAACGGCCGGAAATATAACGAGACGAAAGTTCAACTGCCTGAAACAATGCTTCATTTGTAAAATGCACGCGGTGGTGCTCTTCGTAGCGGTCACGCAATCCTTTGAGGATATCTAAAGTTTCATCTTTACTGGGAGGATCCACCTGAATTGTCTGAAAACGACGCTCTAAAGCAGCATCTTTTTCAATATATTTGCGGTATTCATCAAACGTTGTCGCACCGATACATTGTACCTCTCCACGCGCCAGTGCGGGCTTGAGTACATTTGATGCGTCAATCGCTCCTTCAGCGCCACCAGCGCCGACCAAGGTCTGCAGTTCGTCAACGAACAAAAGTACATTGCCTGCTCTGCGCACCTCATTGATAACCGCTTTAATCCGTTCTTCAAACTGACCCCGATATTTCGTTCCGGCAACCATCATTGCCAGATCAAGGACAACCAAGCGTTTGTTTTTCAAAATTTCCGGAACTTCGTGCCCGGTAATACTTTGAGCCAATCCTTCTACAATTGCAGTCTTTCCAACGCCTGCTTCGCCCAGCAGAACCGGGTTGTTCTTGGTACGACGGCAGAGAATCTGAACCAAACGCTCAATTTCATTAGTTCGGCCAATGACCGGATCCAGCTCGTCTTTAGTCGCTAATTCCGTTAAATCCCTGCCAAAACTGTCCAAGGCAGGTGTTTTACTTTTCGCAGACTTCGCCGCTTGAGCAGCAGGATTCATTTTCATACCCATTGCCTGATACGAGCCGTCTTCCACGCCCGCACCGAGCAAGTTGAGCACTTCCTGACGTACATCCTCCAGTTTCAATCCTAGGTTCATCAACACCTGAGCGGCGATCCCCTCTGTCTCCCTCAACAATCCCAAAAGAATGTGTTCCGTTCCAACATAGTTGTGATTTAACGAACGGGCTTCTTCTATCGCAAACTCAATGACCTTTTTGGTGCGGGGTGTCTGAGGGAGTTTGCCCATCGTGACCATATCGGGGCCGCTTTTGACAAGCTTTTCGATCTCGAGACGAAGCTTCTTGACATCGATATCAAGATTTCGCAGAACATTCGCACCAACACCGTTACCTTCTTTCACCAGGCCCAGTAAAATATGCTCTGTTCCGATATATTCATGATTAAAACGCTGGGCTTCCTGGTTAGCCAGAGCCATTACTTTTCGTGCACGGTCTGTAAAACGCTCAAACATCGCTGATCCTTTTCTCTGTCAAATGGTATTATTTCTGTCGTCTATTCTAAACAGGAACATACAAGTTGTCAATTGCCATCCCGTTTCATCAAATAATATCGATTCCATACTTATGTTATAGCCATCTGCATACTCAGTTGTTCATAAAACCTGAAAGATAACAACTGAATTAAGCACCCTTTCTATCGACAAAATAACACACGTACTTTTATAGAAATGGCATAAATTAAGTAATCTAAAAATATAGAAGGTGACTATAGTCTTGAATTGACATGACCACGAATACGAATATGCCAATATTCAGTTAATTTGTCCGGAATAAGTAAACTTTTTGAGGTGTTTTTTTGTTTTAATGTGGCATTTTTCGCTCACATATACACGATTCGCCATGTCTTGATTCTGGCTGCCCGAATCTAAGTCATTATAAAATATGCTCTTATGCGATATGTTATTTTTTTGCCGCCGGTTTTTTAAGACATTTTCATTTTTTTCCAAATCAATGTAACAGAAACCGTGTAAAACACGTTATAATAGGTGATATATTATGCATTGTTTATTATAGGGCTGGAATTTGAGTACGGCCAAAAAGGCAT
>CALETL010000161.1 GCA_937920485.1 uncultured Phycisphaerae bacterium | reverse complement strand
CGGCGTTCGACCGCCTTTTCTGACATTGCACTTCAGGCATGCGCAGACGATATTGTTCCATGTCGCATCGCCGCCCAACCGTCGGGGAATAACATGATCCAGCGATAATTCGGCTGTGGAAAACTTTTTGCCGCAGTACTGGCAATGGTTACGGTCGCGGGCGAACAAATTCCGGCGGTTGAATTTAATAGTTTTATTCGGGATACGGTCATACCACAATAAGCGGATAACACGTGGAACAGCAATATCAAAGTTGACCGTAGATATCCAGTCATGCTTATGAGCTTCGAAATTCCGCTTGGTTTCGCTGATGTCTTTCCAGGTATTGAAGTCATAATTGGCATATGTACCGTCATCACAGGAGATAACTTCAGCCAATTGGCGGCATAACAGGGAAAATGCCCGGCGGGCACAAATAACACGGAGAGCCATGTAGTGCTTGTTCAGGACAAGCACCCGGCAGTCAAGAGCCTGTTGGGATGGTGCTATAAACATCCTCTCCTCACATCATTGTTCTTTCTGATAAGTCAGTATATAGTATAGCCGATCAGAGAGCAAGCTAAAATTTGTCATGAACAAGACAAAGGCGAAACAAGAAAATGGTTGCTGTGAGGGCTAAGTATTAGCGGTCACTACCGTTTTTTTTTCCGATTTCAAAAGGACATTTTGAGCCCGAAGACCCTTTTCGCCGGGAACAATGTCAAAAGTCACTTCTTCGCCATCATTGAGGGATCGTAACGATAAATTGGAAAAATTTGTATAGTGAACAAAGACATCGTCGTTATCATCACTTAAGATAAAACCATAGCCTTTTTTCTTGTCATACCACTTGACTTTGCCTTCAGCCATGAAAGCACCTCCGCCGATCTATGTTAAAATTTATAAGATGAGGTTACTAAAAAATCCGGTCCTGACAATCTATCACGCTTTATAATACCTGCTGAGGTTGTTCAACAGAAGGGACATCCGCCAACTTCTCTTTCAAGAGGCGTCCCATCTTGAACTTAACACTTCGTTTTGCAGGGACTTGGACACGTTCCAGGGTTTTGGGGTTTTGAGCAATACGTGCAGTGCGGGTTCGTGTTTCGAACACACCGAAATCTCTAAACTCCAGCCGATTGTCCGCCTCTAATTCAGCAATGATTTCATCAAGAAACTGCTGAACAATTCGCTTTACGACGACCCGCTTTGCCTGGGTGGCATCAGAAATTCTGTCAATGAGATCTTTCTTTGTGATTGTTGACATCTGCTACCCTCTAATCTTAAGTTATCATTTTATACTCAAAGACACAGCGTCAGTTTTTCCAGGTGCGCTTCAACCAAGTTACTGCAACTTACTATACAGAAAAGACTTCGATGCATCAAGTGTTTTTTTAAATAATTTCAAAAAACTTTGGACAAGTCCTGTTATTCTCAAAATCGGTATTTTGTGGCTTTTTTAGGATTAAAGCCAAAACTCTTCTTGACCCGAAGGTATGTTTTGTCAATAATTGAAGTTTTTATGCTATTTTTAAGGATAATATCAGGTTGTTTTCGACTTCTAAAGAGAACCAAATAATCAGCGGCAACGCTAAAATTGACAGTGTATATCACAGTGCTGAATGGTTTATCGCAGCATTTGCCGGCACGCTGGTTTTTATCACCTTTATAATGCAGGTCTATCGGATTCCCACCGGCAGTATGGCCGAGACCCTGCGCGGGGCACATTTTCGTGTTCAATGCGGCCAGTGCGGCTATCGATACGACCATGATTTTTATTCTGACCATTACGGCATGGCGAATACGGCCAATCCATCTCAAAAGTTACCGATTATTCCGCGGTCACCTAGATGTCCAACGTGTGGATACACTGAGCCCAAACCGATACGGTCTCATGATGGCAGGTATTTTACATATAAAGATGATAAGACAATTCCGGCTTATGCTCGAACGGTCTTTAAAGGCGATCAGATTTTCGTATTAAAATCGATCTATCAGTTTTTTGAACCAAAAAGATGGGATGTAATTGTTTTCAAGAAACCTGTTATTGATGACCCAAGAAGACCACAGGATAACTATATCAAGCGGTGCATAGGACTTCCGGGAGAAATGCTTCAGATTATTGACGGGGACATTTTTATTAATGGGCTTATCCAGAGAAAACCTAAAAAAGTACAGGAAGAGTTATGGATGGTTATCTATGATAACAATTTCCAACCAGCCAGACCGGAGGAGAAATCTTTTAATGGACATACCTGGAAGCAGCCATTTGAGAATGTGGGAACTTCAAAATGGGACTTATCCGCTGATGGACCAACTGTGTTCCGACTGAATTCAAATAATAAGATGATCCATCGCATTCAGTACAATGATACTCAGGGAAATAATTTCAAAGCCACTTATGCCTATGATGATCCCAAAAGCTTTCAATTCATGCCTATTTGCAGCGACTTGATGATACAATATCATGTGATGATGCATGCAGAATCCGCGACTGGGGGTCAGATTCAGAAAAACGGAGTTATCTATCAGGGGTGGTTGTATTCGGATGGGAAGATGGAGATTGATCGGTTGACACCGGGAGGCCAACCCATTGCTATAGCAGAAGGCACCTGCCTAAAAGCAGACCTGAATGCCATGACACGATTTAGATTTGCCGTGGTGGACCAACAGCTTGTTCTAAAATTTGGCTCGTCTGAACTTTCCTTTGATCTTGGAACAGAAATTGATGCAGCCGGAACAAAACGTCAACTGAATCCTCATGTCCAGATCCTTGGAACCGGTAAGCTGGAACTGAGACATATCGGAGTGTATCGAGACATTTATTATCTTTCCAGTGATGAAGACAGGCGAGTACAAAGGGCTTCACGTGACAACCCTATGGTTCTGAGAGAGGGTGAATATTTTGCCTGCGGTGACAATAGCCCATTCAGTGCCGATTCGAGAATATGGAATGTGAAGGGCACAAAAAATAATGACGGAACTTATCCAGCCGGAGTGGTTCCAAAGGATTATCTTGTCGGTAAAGCATTTATTGTACACTGGCCGGGAGGCTATCGTCTGAAACAAGAACCGATTCGGTGGATTCCGTTTCCGGACGGCATGAAGATCATTTACGGCGGCAAGGATTAGCCCGAGATAATACATGGAAGAAAAACAGCCACAGTCATACGAAAGTTTAGCCCACCGGCACCGCCATTCCGTCGAAAGTATCGTTACGTTATTTGAATGGCTGTTGGTGGCTTTTATCTTAGCGCTGTTGTTTATGGGCTTTGCGATGCAGGCGTTCCAGATTCCGACCGGCAGCATGGCAGAGACCCTTCGGGGAGATCATTACCGACTGCGGTGTATTCGATGCGGGCATAATTTTGACGTTGGCAATGATGTTTACGGAAATCCGAAATGCCCCAACTGCGATTATATCGAGCCGCTCCATGCGAAGGGACGGGCTAAAAATGGCGACCGTATTTTTGTCTTAAAGTCTATTTACCAATTCTTTGAGCCTAGGCGATGGGATGTGGTTGTATTTAAGAATCCTACGAATCCACTGGATAACTATATTAAGCGCCTGATTGCGCTTCCTGAAGAAACAGTACAACTGATCAACGGGGATGTCTTTATTGACGGTAAAATCGCACGAAAACCCCCAAATGTCCAGAAAGAACTCTGGATGCCAATTTTCCTGCAGGATTATCAACCACTTGGGTCCACCGGACATTTTAATGACTTGGTCGGACAGGAATTGGATACACAAAATCAAGCGTGGAAGCCACTGTTTGAAAACGAGCCAAATTCAGCATGGAACCTTCAGGATAAAACGGTCTTTACGCTTGATGAAAAAACAGACACGCAGCAAACCTTGGTTTATACGCCCAATAGTCCGGATGATTTCCGGGCATTTTACGGATACAACGAAAGTTCGGGACGTTCTTCTAAACCTATCGTCAGTGACCTGATGGTGAACTTTTATGCAAAGTGTGATGACCCGGATGGATGTATCGGGGCGTCTCTTGAGAAATATGGCGTCCTCTATTCGGCACAGGTGGAGTTCGACGGAGCGTTGGTTTTTACAAAAACGGTCAATGGCCAAACGACTCAACTGCGACCGCCGATGCTTTCGGGTGGAATTGAACCGGGGTGTTTCGAAAAATTTGAGTTTGCGAATGTCGATCAACTTCTTATTCTTCGCTGGGGTGACAAGCGGTTTACGTATGATTTATCAACAGATGAGAATTTTCGGCCGCAAAATGCAAATCACGAAAAACCTCCAACGGTAAAGCTGTTTGCTATGGGGCCGTCTGAGATCAGGCACATCGGCTTGTATCGCGACACGTTCTATAGGGGCAAGGAGGCCGGCGCATTGAGAGCGACACAGGAAAATCCGCTCACGCTTGATCCGGACGAATTTTTCGTTTGCGGTGACAACAGCAATAACAGCCATGATGGCCGGGGTTGGGATGATGAAGGGAAAGGCAATAACGGGCAGTTATATCGAGCGGGCGTTGTCCCGCGCGATTACCTGATGGGCAAAGCGGTGATGGTCTATTGGTCCCAGGCATTTCCACCGGGGCGAAATCTGCCCCCAATGATCCCGAATCTGGATAACCTGAAAGTCATTTCCGGCGGTTCCGAAACAGAATATTAAACCCCATGGCAGAGCGCCAAAATCGGGTCATTTTCATATTGTTCAGGGGTTGGATTCGTCAATTTTTCCGGCATATTCTTCCCAATTTGTGTGCCCGGCCAACGCATTTTTCGGCGCCCCTGTATTTAAGCCCAAAATCCCAATTAAATCGTCAAAAAATGTGATTTTTGCGGCTTAAACTTGAAAGGATTTATTGACAATTAACGGCTTTTCAGGTACATTTATATTTCTGTTTTTTTATGGGCCAACGGATGCTATAGCCCGGTTCGACAACTTTATTTCTGAAGGTACTATTTTATGGATGAAAGTACTGTTTCTCCTGAACAATTTGAAGATATGCAGATTCTTGATGAACTCAAGAATTCATACTTGAATTACGCCATGAGCGTCATCGTGGCGCGTGCTTTGCCGGATGTGCGGGACGGATTGAAACCCTCACAGCGACGTATTCTGGTTGCCATGAATGATCTGAACTTGGGGCCGCGATCCAAACATCGTAAATGTGCCAAGATCGTCGGTGACACTGGCGGTAATTACCACCCGCACGGTGACCAGGCCACTTACGGCACACTCGTACGAATGGGTCAGCATTGGAATATGCGCGTGCAGTTGGTGGATCCGCAGGGGAACTTCGGTAGTATTGATGCAGATCCGCCTGCAGCAATGCGATATACGGAAGCACGTATGACGAGTGCCGCAACCGACATGCTTGAGGACCTCAAACAGGATACCGTGGATTTTGTGCCCAACTACGATGAAACCCGTCAGGAACCCACAGTTCTGCCATCGAAGTTCCCAAATCTTCTGGTCAACGGTGGCAGCGGTATCGCCGTGGGCATGGCAACCAATATCCCGCCGCATAATGTTGGCGAAGTTTGCGATGCACTGTTGCTGATGATTGAGGATCCCGAATGTGGCTTCAAGGACATTCTCGAACGACTCCCGGCCCCGGATTTTCCGACAGGTGGTATCATCTGCGGACGCAAGGGCATCATGGATGCTTATGTCACCGGCAGGGGCCATTTGCGGGTACGCTGCAAGCACACTATAGAAACGAATAAACGCGGCAGAGAAAGCATTGTCATCACCGAGATACCTTATATGGTCGTTAAAACAACGATTGTTTCCAAGATCGCTGATTGTGTCCGTAACGGGCAGATTCAGGAGGTCTCAGATATTCGGGACGAATCCGACCGTAAAGGGATGCGCGTAGTTGTAGACTTGAAAAAAGACGCCGACAGCAACGTCGTTATTAATAAACTTTATCGTTTTACGTCTCTGCAAAATACCTTTGCCGTCAACAATGTCGCGCTGGTCAACAACCGGCCGGAAACACTCAACATTAAGCAAATGCTTAAGCTCTACATCAATCACCGGTTAACGGTGATTCGTCGACGAACACGTTTTCTGCTTCGTAAATGTCGCAATCGTGCTCATATTCTTGAAGGTTTGATCCTTGCGGTCGGAGATATCGACGAGATCATCGCCATCATCAAGGCTTCGCCCGACAGCCCTACGGCAAAAATCAACTTGATGAAAAAGGCGCTGCGTTTGACTGAGGCGCAAACACTAAGCAAACTGCTGCCGAAGGAGTTTATCGATCAGCATACCAATAATGACCATTTCCTCAGTGGTCCGCAGACCGATGCGATCTTAACGATGCAGCTCCAGCGTCTAACGGGGCTGGAAATCGAAAAACTCGCGAATGAGTTTACGGAATTAGCAGAAAAAATAGCTGGCTACGAATCGCTTCTGGCCAGCCGCGATTTGCAGTTAGATGTCGTCCGCGAGGATCTGCACGAAATCAAGGAAAAATACAAGAATCCTCGGCGCACACAGATCATCGTGGACGAAGCGGACACCTTCGAAATAGAAGATCTGATCGCCGAAGAGGAAACTCTGGTTACGATTACTCACGGTGGTTACATTAAGCGAATGCCGATTGATACGTACCGCCGACAGGGTCGTGGCGGCAAAGGAATTATCGGGTCGGATACCAAAGAAGGCGATTTTCTGGAGCATCTGTTTGTAGCGTCAACACACGATTATTTGCTGTTCTTTACCAGCAAAGGTATTTGTCATTGGCTGAAAGTGTATCATGTGCCGGCCATGTCGCGTCAAAGCAAGGGACGCAACATTGTCAATTTATTGCAACTGGACAAAGATGAGAGCATCACATCGATCATCAATGTACGAGACTTTGACGACCAACGGCAACTTGTGATGGCAACTCAAAATGGTATTGTTAAGAAAACGGTACTGAGTGCTTATGGAAATCCGCGTGCCAATGGTGTCAAAGCCTTGAAACTGGATGAGGATGATGTGCTGATTGGTGTGGCCATTACCAATGGCGAAAATGACATCATACTCGGTACACGCAACGGAATGGCGATTCGCTTCCATGAATCAGATGCCCGTTCAATGGGCCGAGTCAGCCGTGGTGTTCGAGGGATCAAACTTCGCAACGATGACAGAGTTGTCGGTATGGTGATTGCCGAAGAAGGCGCGTCTTTGCTGACAGTTTGTGAAAAGGGTTATGGTAAACGAACAGAACTGGCGGATTACCGCACCCAGAGCCGAGGCGGCTTGGGACTGATCAACATTAAGACCACAGCACGAAATGGAAAAGTCGTGACAATCAAAGCGGTCCATGACGATGATGAATTGATGATGATCACGGCAAACGGGATGATTGTAAGAACGGGACTGGAAGAGGTGCGGGCGATTGGCCGTAATACGGCAGGTGTCCGAATGATCTCATTGAAAAAGGATGACCTTCTCGTGGCTGCTGAACGCCTGATCGTCGAGGATGAGCAAACAGAAGCCGAATAACGGATTTTCAATGCCCCCTAAAAAAAAACAACCGGCTTCTTTAGGTTTTTATGTTATTTACGGCGAGGATCCGTTTCTCGTTGCCAATGAATGCGAAAAACTTCTGAATTCGATTTTGGGCTCTGAAGATCGAAGCATGACCTTGTATGAGCCGAAAGCTCAGGAAGCCCAAATATCAGATGTTTTGGATGAGTTGAGAACACTCCCCTTTCTGACGTCTAAGCGTGTTGTTCTGATAAAAGACGCTGAGCCGTTTGTCAAAGCCAATACAGAGGCTCTGGAGGCCTATCTGGATGATATGAGTCCGTCAGGTGTGCTTATTCTTACACAGACTTCCTGGGACAAGCGAAAACGGCTCCATAAGAAGTTGCAGAAAACGAACGGCTTGATAGAAGTGGGGCGGCTGTATTCCAATCAACTTCCCGCTTATGTCACTTCCTATGCCCAACAGAATCATGCGATTCGATTAGATGGGCAAACCAGCCGGTTTCTTGTTGAGTTGGTGGGCGATGACCCAGGCCGTCTCTGCCGTGAAATGGACAAACTGGTTATGTATGTTGCTCCCAGAAAAACTGTCTCCATACAGGATATAGAGTCGCTGATTGGCCATAATCGAATGTTTAATGCCTTTGACGTTATTGACTCGATCATTTCCGGGCAAACAGGGGCCGCAATTTCCAGAATTCGGAACATGTTTCAGGCGGATAAAAATGCTGAATTTACGGTTGTCGGTGCTTTTGGTTATCATTTTCGACGTTTATTCCGTGCCAAGGCCCTGATTTCTAAAGGCCTTTCTCCGCAACAGGCAGCGACGAAAACAGGGGTTCGTTTCAAACAGAATGAGTTTTTGCGGCAACTTACTCGGCTGTCTCTGAACCAACTTGGATGGGTTTTATCCGAATTAGGTCGAATTGATTTTGGCATGAAGACGGGGCAGACATCCGCCCCGACAGCAATGGAGCGGTTGGTTGTAAAACTCTTCACCATGCAAAAAAGTCCTTAAAGCAGCGGATTTACCATTTAAAACGGTATTTTAGCCGCAATTTATTATTGTATAGCCAAATAGGCCTTGTAAAAATCTTTCTATTTTATTACAGTGTCGCTTTCAAAAATTGATGTTGATGAGGAAATATGCATTGTTGTTTAGATTAAGGACTGCCAAGTGTCGTTTAAGATTCTAAGTAAAAAGCAGTTGTCGGAAAACGTTTTTCAGTTGGACGTAGAGGCCCCGCTGGTCGCTCGATCCCGGAAAGCCGGCCAATTTGTCATTGTTTCTGTTGATGAAGACGCCGGCGAACGCATACCGCTGACCATTGCAGGCGCCGATCCGCAAAAAGGTTCAATTCGTCTGATTTTCCAACGCGTTGGAAAAGCTACCGCGCAGATGGCCGATCTTCATGAAGCCGACGCTCTGGGATATATCGCTGGCCCCTTGGGACAGCCCACACACATTCAAAAATTCGGTTCTGTTGTCTGTGTTGGTGGCGGGATCGGAAATGCTCCGCTTTTACCAATTGCGACGGCTCTAAAAGAAGCGGATAATCAAATCATTAGTATTCTTGGGGCCCGAAACCAGGAACTTTTGATTTTAGAAGATGAGTTTAAAAAAATCAGTGACGAATTGATTGTCGTTACGGATGATGGTTCGTATGGCCGCAAGGCACTGGTTACGGAACCCTTGAAAGAAATTTGCAGTCGCGACTCAAAACCTGATTGTGCAATCACTATTGGACCGGCCGTAATGATGAAGTTCTGCTGTGAAACCACCAAAGGATTTAATGTCCCAACGCAGGTTTCGCTCAACACGATCATGGTTGACGGAACCGGGATGTGTGGCGGATGCCGTGTGGAAGTCGGCGGACAAACGAAATTTGTCTGTGTGGACGGACCGGAGTTTGACGGCCATCAGGTCAATTTTGAACAGATGATGAAACGAATGAGCGCTTATAAGGCCCTCGAACAAAAAGCCCTTGAGAAATATCGTGATCACAAATGTAAAATAGGGCTGAAATAAAAACACCATGGCACAAGCCATGTGAATGGAGTTATAGATTAGTGGATGCACAGGAAAAAATGCTCAATGAATTGATTAAAAAGCAGCAGGCCGATGAATTAAAAGCGAAAGACCGGTATGAAATTCCTGCTCAGGATATGCCTGCACAGGATGGAATCAAACGTCGCAGCAACATGAATGAAGTGGCCTTGGGCTATACTGAGACCCAGGCCCGGCTTGAGGCCATGCGGTGTCTGCAATGTAAAAACGCTCCGTGTGTCGAAGGATGCCCGGTACGAATCCGCATTCGTGATTTTGTTGTGGCGATTGCTGAAGGAAATAATGAAGAAGCGATTTCGATCATTAAACATAATTCATTACTGCCTGCTGTTTGCGGGCGTGTTTGCCCTCAGGAGGTACAGTGTCAGGAATATTGTACTGTGGGTAAAAAATTCAAAGATCCTGAAAAAAGCGTTTCGATTGGTCGCCTGGAACGCTATGTCGCCGATCTTGCCAAAGAGGGTGATGAAGTTCCCGGTGTAGCGCTGCCGACCGGTAAAAAAGTGGCCATTATTGGCTCCGGACCGGGGGGAATCGTAGTTGCGGCCGATGTTCGCAGGGCGGGGCATGAAGTAACGATTTTTGAGGCATTTCACAAGCCCGGAGGTGTCATGGTCTATGGTATTCCTGAGTTTCGGTTGCCGAAATCAATCGTACAGGAGGAGATCGATGTCTTGAAGAAAATGGGTGTTGAGCTTATCTGCAATTTTATTGTTGGACGGACACGTACCATCGAACAACTGATGACTGAAGATGGTTTCGATGCTGTTTATGTTGGAGTTGGTGCGGGATTGCCCAAGTTCATGAATATTGAAGGTGAACATCTGGTTGGCGTTTACAGTGCCAATGAATATCTGACCCGTGCAAATCTGATGAAGGCCTATCAGTTCGGCAAAGGAGCGGATACCCCCATCGCCGTCAGCAAAAATGTAGCTGTGTTGGGTGGTGGAAATGTCGCGATGGATTCGGCAAGGATGGCGGTTCGGCTTGGTGCTGAGAATGTCTATCTGGTTTATCGCCGCAGCGAAAAAGAAATGCCCGCCCGTGTCGAAGAAGTTCATCATGCCAAAGAAGAGGGCGTTCAGTTCTGCACCCTTCAAAATCCCAAACGCATCTTAGGTGACGATCAAGGCAATGTTGTCGGGATGGAATGCCTGAAGTATGAACTGGGCGAACCGGATGACTCCGGGCGCCGCCGTCCTGTTGCCATTGAAGGCAGCGAATTTGAGATTGATGTGGATACCGTGATCGTTGCCATTGGCAACGGAGCCAACCCATTGATCCAGCAAACCACGCCGGGCCTGGAATTCAATAAATGGGGCAATATTGTTGTGGATGAAAATTGCAAGACATCTCTGCAGGGTGTTTATGCAGGCGGGGATATTGTTCTCGGAGCAGCAACCGTGATACTTGCAATGGGACAAGGCCGTATTGCTGCCGCTGCAATCAATCAGTACTTACACGGATAAAACTTCATCTTACAGATATCTCCAACAACTCATTCAGTTGATTCACTGATCAGATGATGTTCTGAAGGTGTATACAAGTGTTCATGCGTCTGAGGTTCATCCATGCACTCGACGATCAAATCAAAGACTTGGCATGCGCTGTCATAAAGACGCCCTGTAACGATGGTGGTTTCACCGACAAGGTTTTCAAAAAGAACGATGCAGGAGAGATCTGAAACGCTGTCGGATATCTCATTTCTGGAATCCAGAACTGGTACCACCTGATCATCCAGTTCGACGATACCGACCACTTTTTTAGAACCGTTGTGGGCAGGGCGTAAGTAAACACAACCTGCAACCTGGATCTGAAGTCCATAATCCTGTTTGATTGCGGTGAATGCAGTGACATGCTTTCCGCTTTGCGGTTCACCGTTAACACGTTCCAGGGGCAAAAATTCCCTTTTCATAACTATTAGCTCCTATATCCTGTAATAGTTCCCCAGTTGTTTTCTTCCACTCACTCAAGAATTTGCTGTCAAAAGATGATGTGAGATATGCTAACTAAGCATTTAATAATAACATTTTAGTAACAATCTCCTGTGAATACAAGGAGCAAATAAAAAAAAATACTAAAAAGTTGATAGAATGCTGCTGATTGAGGTCTTCGCAACGGCCGTAAATTCGTCCGAGGCACCGTAATAAATCAGGACAGAATCGTCTTTTTCTATCGCCCCGCACGAAAACACCACATTGCCGTAAAAACCGCGTATTTCATAGGGGGCCTGCGGTTCCATTAAGGGCCGTTTTGCGCGTGCAATAACCTTGCTAGGATTCTGCAAATCCAGTAAAACCGTCGCCAGACAGTACTTATCGTCCGTGTCCGATGCGTGATAAATTTCAAGCCATCCATCATCTGTTTTAATGGGCACACAGCTGCCGCCGGTTTTCCCATCATCAAACATGCCTTCACGCGGCAAGACAAGCGGTTGGTGGCCTCCCCAGTTAATGCAGTCCGGCGAAGAAGCGATCCAGATACCCCGTGGGCCGATATAACGCGGTACAGGGCGTGTCAGGGCCCAGAATTTATCGCCGATTCGCTCGGGAAACAGCACGACGTCAATATTTTCCGGACAGAAAATAATCCCTTTCCTGTTAAAATGGATAAAATCTTCCGTCGTTAAAAGACCGGTGCAAATGCCTTTGTCGCTGACAACTTTGTAGGTGATGTAATATAGATTTTCAATTTTTGTGATGCGCGGGTCCTCGAGCCCGTAGGTTTCGTAAGGCATTTTTGGAAAGACCGCCGGAGCCGGATCAACCGTGAAATTGAAACCGTCTTTGCTGCGGGCGATCCGAAGATGTGAAATGCTGGTCAGCATCATCTCGCCGTTAACATAGAACGAACGCGAGTCTGGGATGTCAGTAATGCGAGAATCGTTATTTTTCAGACGAAAGTGCTCAAGTTCGCCGGTTTCCGGATTCAGGATTGGTGCCACCTGTTCATTGTCAGTTTTATCTTTGGGCCGCTCAGCTACACGCAGCAGCAACAGAATCTCATCATTAAAGATCGTCGCGGCGGGATTAAACGCGCCGACAACTTCATAATCATCCCGCGAAGGCGGAACATCGGAAGGTGTTATAATCGGGTTGTTCTCATATCTTTCTACAAGCATGACTTTCTCCCATTTCATTTATTGATCAAACGACAATTCATATTTTGACAGCATTTACAGGATTTACAAGGTTTTAATTTTTGTAGGTAAAAATAGGGAACAGAATCATGGTTGAAATTCCCCAGTGTATATTGTATAATTATCTAAACTCAATTTAAGATGCGTTGGCTTTTAATTGAGCAAAGAGGATTCGGCAAAGAATGTTTAGGAGGTACAGTGACACAAATTCAAAAAGGTTTTACACTCATCGAATTGCTTGTTGTCATTGCTATCATCGCTCTGTTGCTATCAATACTTCTTCCTGCCCTGAGAAGCGCTAAAGACTATGCCCGGACGGTTGTTTGCCGAAGTAATATGAAGCAGATTGGACTTGCCGCACATTTGTATGCAGAAAACTATGATGATTATATTCCCCGAGGGGGCGGTACGGGGACATGGTTTCAATGCTTCCTTCCTTTTGTTGGTTCAGAAAGAGACGAGGTAGATTACAGGAATGTTAAAATTTACCGATGTCCCAATTTTCCTCCAAACGGATACGGTTTAGATGATATTCCCAATTCGGAACAAACGGTCTGTTATGTTGTCAGTTCATGGACCTTTGAAAACAACGAGGACATGACGGGCGAGGAGGTCACGGAGCCCACGAAATTAAGTACATTTCCTAATCGGGTCTTAAAAGTGTACATGGCCGACAATGAGGCAGGGGACTGGCGACCAATTATTCGTCAAGAAGATGATCCTGAAATTATGCTGTTGGATGTGTGGCACCCATCGCATCTGCCGGAATCGGACCAGGAACAAATCACTTATGGCAGGCGCGTGGCAAGGGATCGTCACCGAAAGGGGGCCAATTATCTGTTTCTCGATTGGCATGCCGAGTATTCTTCCACCGAAGACATGAATATCAACTTCTGGCGCGATAAATAAATCATCGCAACAGATTTCTAAAAAATATGACATTTTATCTGTGAAGGCCTTCTCCACACTGGATACTTCCTCTTGGCAGACAGGAGGTTTTGGAGTATAATTCCAACCATGGCAGAATCGGAAAAAAAGCTGTTTATTCATTGTCCCGAGTTGGATGCGTTTCCGTATCCAGATACGTGTCCGTTCAAGACCTCGCGGGCTGGAGAAGTATTCAAGACCCTTGAATCCATGGGCTTGCTGACAGGCGCCGATAAGGTTGTTTTTCCGCCGGAAAAGGCCACGGACGAGGACCTGCTCAAATTTCATACCCAGCCGTACCTGAAGGCATTGAAGCGGATTGACGCGGGTGAGTATGAGATGGGGATGCTTGTAATGCAGCTTGGGACGGGGGATTGTCCGGCGTTTGAGGGGGTGTACAGGTACGCC
>CALETL010000160.1 GCA_937920485.1 uncultured Phycisphaerae bacterium | reverse complement strand
ATGGCAACCCTCATTCAGCGGGAGCGATGGTGGCGTTCAAGCTGGCATGGGCAATTGCAAACCAACACAAAAAAGGCGGTCAACTGCCTGATGATCTGCGTCAATATCTGCTGAATGCGACAACGCTTGCCGGCATTGGTACGATCGCCGATGTCGTGGACCTTCGCGGCGAAAATAGGGTGCTGAGCGGATACGGCCTGAAGGCACTGGAGAATTCTGATTTGGTGGGTATTCGCGCGCTGGTGCATACCGCCCAGATTCAGGCGTCCGATGTGGACAGTTACGCCGTCGCGTTTCGACTGGCGCCAATGCTCAATGCTGCCGGACGCATGGGGCACGCCCGCTTGGCTGTGGAACTGATGACCACCGACAGCGAAGTCCGCGCCATGCAGATATCTCAATACCTCAAGGACCAAAATCGACTCCGGCAACAATGCCAGCGGGACATCTTCAAACAGGCCAAGCAGCGCATCATGCAGGCAGGGCTGAATCACCCAGACCGAAAAACCATCGTTCTCTCAGACGATAACTGGCACACTGGTGTTATCGGGATCGTGGCATCGAAAGTAATCGATATCTTTTATCGACCAACCATTCTGATCAATACCTCAAACGGTGTGGGGCAGGGTTCAGGTCGATCTATCCCCGGTTTTAATTTACACGGTGCATTAACCGCCTGCGCAGACCATCTTCTCAGCTTTGGCGGTCACGAAATGGCCGCGGGTCTGAAGATCGAATCCGAAAAGATCGCCGCGTTTACTGAAGCATTCGAGGCCTACGCTCATGAAAATCTGGAACATGACGCACTCGAATCATTTTTGGGGATTGACGCCGAAACGCAGATCGCCGATTTCAACGAACGCGTGATGAAGGAATTGAATTTCCTGGAGCCATTTGGAGCAGGCAACCCCAAACCGGTCTTTGCAACACGCGGCGTAAAACTGATCGCTCCGCCGCGAACTGTCGGCAGCCGCAATGACCATTTACAGATATCGATCTCCGATACCAGCGGTGCCGTGCGATGCATTGGCTTCGGCATGGGAAAACTGGAAAAGAAACTTTTAGAAGCGGATACCTTCAGCGTCGCCTTCGAACCCCAATACAACACCTACAACGGACAAACCAATCTTCAGTTCGTCCTCAGTGACATTCAGTTCGAGTAAACAGAGCCGTCCCTATCAGAGCCGCGACAGTGATGGAGGTGGCAAAATGCCAACGAAACATACCGCCCGCTCCATCACTGTCGCGGCTCTGTTTTTACCCCCTGCGATTGCTTCGCCTACATTATTCTTCCCATACGCCAAGGGGGGTTGGGGCGCATAGATTTTCTTTCTTTGCCGCGACGCGGCCGCAGCTTTTGCAGACGAATTTCGGGTCGCGGACTAAGTGAGCATACTGGTCTGGGTTGTCCTTGGCCGCTCCGGCGCCGTAGAGTTTGCATAAATGTTGGTCGTGATTATCACAATTGCATTTTTCCATAATCTTCCCCGTGTCCTTACTGCTCGACAGCAGTTTCTTTTGTTTCTTTTTTCTTGTTCAATGTGATTTTTTCAATTTCAAAGCATCCCAGCGTATTCACCAAGCCAAAGAAATCTATTGGGTCGCCGTTGCCGTAAGTCAGCGCAATATGCCCGGGAGAGAACCCCTGCTGCTCAGATCGTGTTGCATCCAGCCCGTACCATTTACCATCCAGATAGACCTCGACCCACATGTGGCCGCCAAAAATACTTTGCTTGCCCAGAAAAGAATCGGCATAGACAACCCCGCATACCGTTCTGGCCGGAATACCGGCCGCCCGGCACATCGCCGCGGCCAGCACCGCGTGTTCGGAACAGTCGCCCTTTCGGTTCTGAGCCACCTCCGTGGCGGAAGCATACCCTACCGTAAAATCTTTTTGTGTAATATAGCCATCCACAAAGGCCTCGATTTGACGGGCTGCACTGGCGGCATCATTGGCGTCTCCAACCGCACGCTTTGCCAGGTCAATGACGGTTTCATCCGTACACTGGATGTAATCGGTCTCTTTGAGAGCTTCGAGTGCTTCTGAGTCATTCCCTTTATAGGGAAACGGAACACTATCAGGCAGCGGAATTTTTGTTACGGTGACAAGCACTTTGTCCTCTGTCATCTCAACGGTCTGTGTTGATGAAGTCATAATTTCAAGTTTGTTGTCCGTGGTAGGCTTTAGCGTATAGACTGCCGATTCGATTGTATGCAGATTCATTAGCTTGACCGGGCTGGTAATACTGAATTTTTCCAGAAAATCGACAATAGCATTTTCCTGCTTAGCAAAATCCTCATCACAAGCCACCATTTCAAGCATCATTCCCATCATCGGAACCATTGTTTTTTTCGCTTTTAACTCATCATCGACATATCCCGTCATGGCGATCGGCTGACCCTGAACAAACATCGTGGTCTTGACCTCGGTCAGATCCGCACGCTTGCCGAACAGCATTTCAATCTTTTTCTTCTCACCAATCTCGATTTTCGCCTTCACGGCCGTCATCATGTCCGGACGAAAGAGACTAACATCATAAGAAACGCCGGGCGTTACCCCATGCTTCATTTGTACTTGTCGAAGTCCTTCGCTCAACAACGCATCAGCGGGCCAGTCCACCGTCTCCTCTTTGGCCTGTCCCATCACCTGTCGGGATATCTTTGCCTTGCCATTGTGAACAGTACCGTTTATCTTTTGTTCAAACCCGCTTGTTGTCATGCTCATTTCAAAGCTTAGCGGTTTGCCGTCCTGCGTTTCAATGTGTGTTTCCTGAGAGGTTACAGTTACGGCCTGGCCGCCACGACCAAGGGTCATGGAAAAGCTTTCGGTCGTAGTCACCTTGCTGTTTTCGACCCTGCGAGTGTGTACGGCATGGCCGACCTTTTTACCCTGCAGCAAAATCGCCAGATAATCCGTTTCGGTTTCGGCGACGGACAAAGAAATCATGGCTGCAAACAAGCCGATAGCAACAATTCCTGAAAATCTCTCTAATTTCAACTGTTTCATTTGATATCCTTTCCTCTGCCATGCTCCGGTTAATACTGCTCAAAGCGTTTTCTTGTGTCTGAGCATTGTACCGAACGACCCCTTAAAACTCAATGAAAAGCAGGCGATTCTGTAAATAGCATCTAATCCTTCGTTTGCTCAGATAAACTGGGCGAAACAGGCAAAAAGGGTGGTTTTTGGCTTTGGGTCACCTGCCAGATGCCGAAAAACCTTCTTGGTATTATCAAAAAAGGTGGTATAATATCGCCGCTTTCAAAAATTCAACAAACATTTTAAATAGCATAGGAGATTGAGCTTTGGCTGATATGACGCTTCTGGAAACACGAGGATTGGTAAAAAAATACTCTGGCCGAACTGTC
This sequence comes from uncultured Phycisphaerae bacterium, assembly GCA_937920485.1. Taxonomy (GTDB): domain Bacteria; phylum Planctomycetota; class Phycisphaerae; order Sedimentisphaerales; family Anaerohalosphaeraceae; genus 4572-13. The sequence goes on along the minus strand of CALETL010000160.1, from coordinate 5,994 downwards.
GTAAACAAGGCAAACATCACAATAGGCCAGCGGTCCATTGTGGGGCTTTTGGGCCGAAACGGCGCCGGCAAGACCACTTCGTTTCGCATGTGTATCGGCATGATCGTTCCCGATGACGGCACCGTTTATTTTGAAGGGCATGATATAACTAAACTGCCCATGTATCGACGCGCCCGTTTGGGTATGGGGTATCTGTCGCAGGAGCCCAGTGTTTTTCAACGGCTAACCGTCAAAGAAAATTTGTTGGCGATCCTGGAAACGATGGCCATCGGCCGCCGCGAGCGCAAACGCAGAGCCATGGATCTCATCGAGCGTTTCAGTTTGACCGAAGTCGTCAATAGTCAGGCCCGCTTTCTGTCTGGCGGCGAACGCCGTAAACTGGAGATTGCCCGTGCCATGGTCACCAATCCATCGCTGATTTTGCTGGATGAGCCGTTTAGCGGCGTGGATCCGATCGCTGTTGAGGAACTGCAGGCAGAAATCCGCCGACTCGTTGCCTCCGGCGTCAGTATCCTGATCACCGACCATAATGTTGAACGTACGCTCGAAGTTGCCGACAAGGCTTATATCATGGACCATGGCTTAGTCATCGCCGACGGCACCCCCAAGGATATCATCCAGAACGAACTGGTCAAAAAGAGCTACCTCGGCTCGACCTTCAAGGGTGACGAATTCGATGAACCGGTTCAGGTCAAAAATTAAGCCATAAGGAATTTCAGCTTCGTGTCAGATTATTCAAAATGCTGTTTAACAAAATATCCGACGCCGGTGCTGATGGAAAGCGCCAGGCCGGTTGAGAAAATCAATGATGAAATACGCCAACTGGCCGAGCAGATGATCGACATTATGATCGAGACCAAAGGCGTGGGAGTAGCCGGTCCGCAGGCAGGTGTGAATCTTCGCATCTTTGTCGTTTCCATCGACGGCACCAGAGAAAGCGCGAAAGTCTATATTAATCCCACGATTAAAGTAGAAGGGCCGCTTGTTGCCAATGAAGAGGGGTGCCTGTCGCTGCCAGGCGTATACGGCAAAATCAAACGTTATGCCATATGCACCGTGACCGCGACCGATCTGGACGGCAACGAATTCACTGAAGTTGGCGAGGGATTATTGGCCCGCGCCTTTCAGCATGAATACGACCACCTCGAAGGACGGATGATCAAGGATCGCCTTGGCGCCGCCGGCAAACTGCGGGCCAAACGACGGCTCAAACAACTCGAGGCAGAGCACAAGAAAACACACAAAGAGATTACATAATCCGATGAGAATCGTATTTTTAGGATCAGCACAGTTTGGTGTTCCGTGTCTGGAGGCCATTTATCACAGTGACCATGAGCTGGTCGGTGCATTTACCCAGCCAGCACGACCAGCGGGTCGCCATCGCAGCAAACCGCATCATACCGATGTCGATAGCTGGTGCAGCCAAAATAATGTTACCTGTATAGAGGCCGAAAACATCAATGCCCCGGACACACTTGAGAAAGTCGCCGCCTGCAAAGCGGATCTGATGGTTGTTATTGCTTTCGGACAAAAAGTCAGCCAAGAAGTTATCGGCCTGCAAAAACACGGCGCGGTCAATGTTCATGCCTCACTGCTTCCGAAGTATCGCGGGGCCGCTCCGATCCACTGGGCGATCATGAATGGTGAAACAGAAACCGGTATCAGCATCATCACTTTAGCCGACCGCATGGACGCAGGGTTGATTCTGGCACAGGATAAAATACCGATTTTGCCGGATGAAACGGTTAAGTGCGTCCATGACAAGCTGTCCGGTCTTGCTGTGGGGGCACTGATGCAAACCATCGATCAGATTGCCAACGATTCTGCCACATATCTTGAGCAAAACGAAACACTGGTGACCAAAGCACCAAAACTCACAAAAAAACACGGGTATATTGATTGGAACAGACCAGCCGGCCAAATCGTTGACCAAATTCGCGGTCTGTGGCCCTGGCCCGCAGCCCAGAGTGTTTATGTTAATTCCAAAACCGGCAAAAGTTGGCGCGTGGCTATTTCCAAAGCGTCTGCTCTCGTGCGAAGTACAGAAAAGGGCGATATTTGCGGTACCCTTGACGAAAATCTCAATGTTATTTGCGGCGACGATGCATTGCAGATCCTCAAGCTCAAGCCCGCCGGTTCACATCTGATGGATTTCGAGGCCTATGTGAACGGACACCAATGCGGAGCCGGCGATCTGTTTGTTTCCGCCGAAAAGGCCTTGAACGGATTGTTCTAATATGAGAGCCGGACAAACCCTGACAGCACGAAACACTGCATGGAAAACCCTGAATCAGTGTAATATCTTCCGCCATGACACCGCAACGATCTTGAACCGTCTGTTGGGCCGCACTGACCGGCCTGCTCAAGCCACAGATATTGTTTTCGGCGTCATACGAAACCGGGCCGCAATCGACCGCGTCCTCACACAATGCGCCGCTGTCGAACCGGCACGTGTCAAACCGGCACACTGGAACTTGTTGCGAATCGGCACCTATGAACTGGTCTATGCGCCCCAAACCGCTGACTACGCAATTCTCAATGAAACTGTCGAACTGGCCGGTAAAACAAGCTCAAAAAAAGTTGGCGGCTTTATTAACGCTGTTTTGCGAAATGTTCAGCGATCCATCCAAAACAGGAACACGCCATGTAATTCGGAAAATGTCCAAAAAATTATCCCGCATACGCCCCAAACCGGCTGTCTGTTCAACATCGACCTTTTACCCGATCCGTCTAAAGAAACAACACAGTATTTCAGTACGGCTTTTTCCATGCCACAGGTTCTTGTCAATGAATGGCTCGACGCTTTCGGAACGGAGCAAACCCGAAACATCTGTTTCGCCTCGAATCGGCATCCCTCCGTAATCGTTCAGTCAAATACACTTTGCATCACATCCGAAAACCTGAGAAAAAAGCTCGATGAAGAACAGCTTTCAAATGAACATTTCAACAAAACTATCCAGATCCGAGGCACCGGAAAGATCAATACAAGCCGCGCTTATCTTGAAGGCCTTTTTTACATTCAGGATACTACAGCCTCAGAAACGGTAAAAATGCTTAACCCGCAACCCGGCTGGACAGTTCTGGATCTGTGTGCCGCACCCGGCGGAAAATGCATTTCGCTGGCGATGCTAATGCAGGATGAGGGTATCATTGCCGCCAGTGACATCGACACAAAGCGGCTTCAGCGGGTTCGTGAAAACGCTAAACGAATGCGGCTGCAATCGGTTGAAGTGGTCCCGCATCATCGCATTGAACAGTTTGCCCGAAAGCAAAAACGGCTGGACGCCATTGTCCTGGATGTGCCGTGTTCAAATACCGGGGTGCTGGCCCGCCGAGTCGAAGCCCGCTGGCGATGGAAGCCCGAAGCAGTCAAGAAACTAATCTGTATCCAGCGTGATCTGCTTGAAAAGGCCGCCGGGATGGCACGTTCCAAAACCCGTATCGTGTATTCGACATGCTGTGTCCAGACAGATGAAAATCAAAATCAAGTCCAACATTTTATCGCTTCGCACAAGCAGTTCGCATTGCTTGCCGAAAAACTAACTCTTCCTTCTCTGCAAACAGAGGATGCCTTTGATCATGACGGTGGATATGTCGCTGTTCTCGAAAAGAAATCTTAATCTTGACAATGGTTGGATCCTTGAGTACAGACTAAACCTTCAAAAAAAATGTGGATTGTAAAGAATAATCATGGCACACAAGAGGTTAGAATTTATAATTTTGAATTATTAAAAAGAATATACTCCGGTAGATTTTGAAAGCCGTGACGGTGATCTCTGAGATTACCTGAATGTCTGACTTCTTCTCATGCCTGATGATTATTCTGGGCTCCGCTTTCACAGCTCACCTGCGGTGATTGCTATGATTCGTGTGGACTTGTTTGGAACAGGGTTTTAAGTAGGGTTTCGCAGACGCTTGTCATGTCCTCGGCGGCCGGGGCACAGCGGTCCAGCCACACCGCTCCCAGATGCGCGGCTATAAACAACCGGGCCAGAGGTGCGGCATCGGCACTTAAGTCGATTTCATTCCGGTCGGCAGTGTTGCGAATGAGCGTTTCGTAAAAAGTCTGACACCACTGCCAGAATGTTCTGAGTTTATTTTGAATCGCCGCATTCAGTTCTGTTGATTCGATTGATAATCGCATCACCAGTCGATAATAAAGCCATTGACCAGATGTTTGTTTTTCAATCAGCATCTGATACCATTGTCGCAACGAATCAGAATCGTTATCGGTAGCCTGCAGAGTTTCGGCCAGTTGATGATATTCCGCGACCGCCCGTTCAAGAATGACCTCACAGAGATGATCTTTGCCCTTGAAATAGTGATAAAATGCCCCTTTGGTGATGCCGACGCCCTTGAGAATATCGTCGATCGAGGTCGCACTGAATCCGTGACCACTGAAAAGATTGGTTGCTGTGTCAAGAATGCGCTGCTTTGTGTCTGTCTTTCCCATAGACATTACCCAATCCCTTACATTCGATGAATTCAGTGATCGCTCGATGTCTACTTATTTTAACATTAATATTAACAGAAGTAAAACAGCCAGCCCCAGCATGGCCGACAAGACCCCTAAGATAATAACGAACATACGATACTTGCCGATGAGTTCTTCAGAGTACATATTCTCGTCGCCAACCATCGTTTCAAGTGCCATTCCCTCCTCTAATGATTCAAGGGCTTCAACATTGAATTTCTGCCTGGCCAGCAGTGGCGGCCGGCCTTCCCGTACCGCTTGCAGATCGGTCATCAGTTCATCCATATTCCTGTACCGGTTGTTGCGGTCCTTCGTCATCATTCCCTCAATGACTTCCGAAATCCCCGCGGTCAGCGCTGTATTGATGTGGTCCGGCGGCGTTAAGGGCTCTTTCAAATGTTTTTTCATCACTTCCGATGGGGCACTTGCCTCAAACGGCACACGACCGGTCACCATGTGGAACAAAGTTGCTCCCAGGGCATAAATATCCGCTCGTCCGTCAATATCCACCAAGCCACGTATCTGTTCCGGAGCAATATAATAAGGAGTGCCAAACGCTTTGCCCTGCTCGTTCTTGGCCGCTTTGATATCCGATGTTTCCCGGGCCAGGCCCATGTCGGCCAGTTTGACCACATTCTCCTTGTTGATCATAATGTTTTTGGGCTTGACGTCACGGTGGATCAGGCCAAGAGAATGGGCGTGGGCCAGTGCGCTGACCAACTGAAGAATGAGATCGATGGCTTCGTCTTCATTAAAGATTTTGCCCTTTGACAGGTCATCATAAAGGGTCTTTCCCTCGACATACTCCATCACAAAGTAATAAAGACCGCCGATTTCGCCCACGTCAATCGCCTGAACAATGTTGTTGTGATTCATTTTGGCGGCGACACGGCCCTCTTTGTAAAATCGTTCAACATAATCAGATTTTTGAACAAATTTTTTAGGCAGCACTTTCACCGCAACGGTGCGATCCAGCGAAACCTGTTTGGCCTTATACACAACTGCCATGGCCCCCGATCCAAGTTTGCCGAGAATTTTATATCCGGGAATTTGAGTTGAAACATCTTTGCTTTCATGAATCTGATTTCGCAAACGCCCCACCTGGGTGCTCGTTACAAAACGCCTATCAAGAAGAATCTGCTCAAGAGTGGAAGGATCGTCGGGGGCACGTTTTTTCTTTTCTTCGACACACTGACGCACCTCATCTTCTGTGCAGAAGCGCTGGTCAACGACCATTCGCCCTAAGATCGTATCGTAGTTGGTCATTTCATTGTCGGCCAAAAACATCCTCCAATATCCAGAAGTTAACGTCCATAACAATCACTGGGGGCAATTATCGTTGAATAAACCTTGTTGTCAAAGAAAAAACCCCGAATGTCTGTACAAAGATGACCGTTGCCATCCCGTAGCAAATCAGGCTGCCCAAAGGGTCGCTGGCGAGTTTGGCGGCGCGCAGAATGCGCAACACGACGATGGCAATCAACACCAACACCGTTACCGCGCCCACGAAGCCGAGTTCC
>CALETL010000159.1 GCA_937920485.1 uncultured Phycisphaerae bacterium | reverse complement strand
GGTAACGGTCCCTTTGTCCGTCTTGCGATTCGATCCAATTGCGATGTACTCAAATCTCGGCATAATAATCTATTGACGATTGACGATTGATGATGGACGATTTTTTCTGGCAGTTTTACGTGCGGCAATAAAAATCGCGGTCAATTCGTCAGTTTCCCGTATGAGAGATTCTATTTTCTGTTTAGGCAACAATTTCTCTTCAGTAATGATTTCAAGCCAAAATAATGTTTCATCAACTTCTTCAACAACAATGCTCAGCTTTGCAATGAAGCCCGCTTTCGACTGAGCTAAACAAGCCGCCCGATAGTTCGCGGCAACCGATGTTGAAGAACGTATAATCTGGCCGCGAATATGTCTTCCTAATGGTGTGTCCGGTAAAGCATCGCTCAGTTTTATGCACCTCAAAGCAAACTGTTTGGTTCGCTTTTTTAGTTCTTTGTTATCCATTTCACACTCCTTCGTCAATCGTTCCATCGTCATTCATCAATTCAGACATTATCTGATTGGGTCACGCGAAGGACTTCCGCGATCGTCGTGACGCCGGTCTGTACTTTTCGGGCGCCGTCCATTCGCAGGGTCTGCATTCCGAACTCCAGTGCTTTCTTCTTGATCGCGCCAGCGGTGGTTTGCCCGTAGATCATCTCGCGGATGTCTTCGTTAAGCGTCATCAGCTCATAAATTCCCGTCCGTCCACGATAGCCGGTATCAAAACATTTGGCACAACCGGCACCCATATAGAACGGTGTTTTTTCATCTTCCATAATCCCCAGATCGCGCAGTTCATGCGCCGGGGGATCGTAGGCCTGTTTGCAGTCGGGGCAAATCCGCCGAACCAGACGCTGTGCCAATACGCAGATCAATGACGAACTGACCAGATACGGCTCGACGCCAAAATCCAGCAGACGGCTGATCGCTCCGGCGGCATCATTAGTATGCAGCGTACTGAACACCAGGTGCCCGGTCAGTGACGACTGAATCGCCATAGCGGCGGTTTCCTCATCACGAACCTCACCAACCATGATCACGTCCGGGTCCTGACGCAGGATATGACGCAGGGCATTGACAAAGTTCATTCCCTTTTTCGGGGCCACCTGCATCTGGCTGATACCGCCAAGCTGATACTCAATGGGGTCCTCAACCGTCATGATATTCTTGACCGTCGCGTCGATCTGATTCAGGCAGGCGTACAGGGTTGTGCTTTTACCGCTGCCGGTCGGGCCGGTTACAAAGATCACACCATGAGAACGGTTGATAACTTTGTCGAATACTTTTCGCTCTTCTTCAAAAAAGCCGAGCTGTTCCAGTGTCAAAATACCGCTGCTTTTATCCAGTAGACGCAGGACTGCCCGTTCGCCATAGCTGGTGGGCACCGTGCTGACACGCAGGTCGATTTCACGCTGGCCAATGCGGACACTGCACCGGCCGTCCTGCGGCATACGGCGTTCGGCGATGTCCATGCCCGCCATCACCTTGATACGCGAAATTACCAAACTCAGCACATTACGATTCAGTGTAAGCGTATCATAAAGAATGCCGTCAATCCGGTAGCGTACGACAATTTTGGCCTCAAATGGATGAATATGGATATCACTGGCACGCATCTGCAAGGCGCGGAACAGGATATCGTTAACCAATCGAATGACCGGCGGGCGATTGACCACATCCAGCAGATCCTCGGAGGTGCCGACTTCATCGGCCAACTGATCCAGGTTCTGCGAGTCCAGCTCTTCGGCAACCTCTTCAATTACCGTGTCTTTCTGTTCATAAGCAACATCAATCGCTGACGTGATCGCCGCCCGTGTGCTTATCGCCATTTCAACGGGTTTGCGGAGCATTTTGGAAACATTATCGATGACCATCGCGTCCAGTGGATTGGCAGTGACGACTGTAATGACTCCATTGACGTCTTCGGGTTTATAGCCAATAACGTAATGGTGCTGAGCATAAGGGGCGGGGACATGCTCGATAAATTCCTCAGGGACGTCCTTATCGTTGATCTCTTCGAGAAATTCGACCGCCAATACCTCTGCAAATAGCCGCAACACGACATCTTCAGTAAAGTTGGGGGCGCTGAGCAGAATCTGATCGACACTCCGCGCATCTTCGGCGTGCTCGACAAAAAAATCATTGAGCACTTTGGCATCGACAATGCCGCTGCGCTCGGCTGCTTGTATCAGTAATTCTTTCATATCTTTATTCCGCCCCCGTTACGGGCGGTCATTATTTTCGCATAGACACAGCCCGCCCTACATGGCCTGTGTTTCCTCGTCTAATTTATTAATAATATCTTCCTCTTCTCTCAGGATCCGCCTTGGCTCGATTGGATCCGAATCAATCCCCGGCCAGTCCTGGTAACCCTGCATTTCTCGTTCATAATGTTCAAATACCGCGATATTCTTATCAGAGATATCTTTCAAGTCCTGGTTGTCCTCACCCGGACGCAGGATATTGGCTTTGACAAAGATATATATCTTACGTTGATTATTATCATTACTAATTGTACGGAAAAGACCGCCGATAAGTGGTATATCACCCAGAATCGGCACCTTGGTGCCTCCTTTAACCAGCGTTATTCTATCTAGTCCACCTAAAATAACCGTGCTTTCGTCAGGCACTGTTACGACAGAATCAACGTCACTGTTAATCGTATCAGGAGGTTGACTAGTATCAGTAGTAGTCGTCGGAAGAAAAGTAGAACGATTCAATTTGATCTCTAAACGAAGGCGATCTTCCTGGCTTATATGCGGTGTAATTTCTAATGTAATACCTGCGGCATAGTCCTGATAACTAACGTTTTCAGTCGTAACGGGATTATCCGTTCCTTGAACAACGTTTGATACAATCTTACGATATGTCACCTCTTCCAGTGTAATCATACCGGGTTCATTATCGTTCACAAGAATCCGGGGACGGTTCAGAACTCGGCCATACCCTTTCTCCTGCATCAGATCCAACAATGCCATGATCTTATCATTTCCATAAAAGCCTTCAAGTCGTCCTCCCCTTGAAGTTCCTTCCTTAAATCTATTTCGGTCTGTGGCCGCATCGAGATTGTTAAGAATATCCTCAACATTACTTCTTCCGATCGTATAATCTAACGCACCAGACAAGGATGTCATATCAGGAATTGCAGATATAAGCTCCAGATCATAATTAAACACATCATCTTTGCTGATTTCAACTAAGGTAACGTCCAGCAATACTTGAAAACGATTTTGATCCAATTCCTTAACAAGATCGCCGATCCACTCCTGGTTTCGTTTATTACCATACACAATGATGGAGTTTGACTTTTCATTGCTAATGACCTTGGGACGTTCTTCCTGAAGCGAGGGACTGTTGGATGAAGCGGTCGTCGCACCACCTCTTTGTATTTTATCCGTCGGAGATGATTGTTTCTGGACGTCTTCAAATGTTTCCTGAATCAATTCATTCAGAGTGGTCGCCAGTTCTCCTGAGTTCTGGTTTTCAAGATTATAAACCACATAGGGCGCCGTTATTCGAGTCCGTTCCCGGTCCGTGTGTCCAATGACCAGTGCAATCGCATCATGCTGGCGAGGAGTGGCATAGACCAGCAGTGAGTTCGTTGTCCCCAGTACGGAAATCTGCGGCTGATCGGCGGTAATTTCCTTTTCGGAGCCGCCACCAGCGGTTGGTAGTGAAACCGGGGCAGCGCCTTCGGCGGCCTGCTGCTGTTGGGCTGAACGACCCGGCTGTTGACGTGAACGAGATGTTCCGGATCGAGATGAGTCATACCTCGAAGTACTTTGCGGAACGATGATTCCCAATTCCCCCAGCGTAGCGATGATCTCCTGCGCTTCGACATACTGAATCTCGTACTGGCGGATGGTGCGCTGGTCCTTCTGCACAACATCGACATGCGCGATGACCAATTCGATGGCCTTGTGCTGTTCGGCAGTGGCATTCACCAACAGCGAGTTGGCCGCCGGACGAACGGAAATACTGGGCTGGCTGCCCCCGGTCTGAGATTTGGCGCCCTGCTTTGGCGATGTTGCGCGCTGCTGCGGCTGAGCGGCACGACCTTGCTGAGCAGTTCGGGCTGTTCGCGTTGGCGTCGTTCGTGTCGGAGTTGTTGTGACGGACACTGCTACCAGGCCCAGTTCGTTCAGCACATCGACCACCTCAATCGCTTCGACATTTTGAATGATGTATTCACGAACAAATTTGAGATCATACTGCGGTACATCCAGAGCATCGATTAATTCGTTGACCAGTTTGATTTGGTCCGCTTTGCCGGTCATGAGAATCCTGTTGGTGCGGTCATCAGTATCGATAAAGACCGCATCCGGTTGCACTTTTTTCGCGGCAGTTTGTGTTTTCGTCGGTACCGTCACTTTTTTATCCACCATCTTTCCCGTTTTGGGATCGCGCGTTCTCATTGTTCTTGTTTGTTGAGAAGCCGCAGGGGTACTGATCTGCAGTGATACGCCCTGCAACTGGCCGGCCAGTTGCTGCAGTTTGGGAACCATTACGGATGGCTCCATATACTGAAGCGTGCGGTACTGAAATTCTCTCTTTTCGCCGGGCACATCGATCATTTTCAGCACATTCTCTATACGTGACATACGTTTCGC
>CALETL010000158.1 GCA_937920485.1 uncultured Phycisphaerae bacterium | reverse complement strand
AGACAGGATTTACAGGATTACCCTTTACGGAAACACCTTTTAATGCCTCCAAGATAACGGATATTTGAAGTCTTAATAACCTTATATTTTCCTTTCCTACTTCATCTTTTCGATGTATAATATCCGGCAATTATTATCTTCTTTCTGACAAGAAAAAGAGAAGCAGGCGAAGTAATATATAGGCAATCAATTCGACTCGGGATAAGCGACGGTTTAATGGTTGAAAATTTGAAAAATACGGAAAAAAGTTCGCCCAGGACAGGACCTGTAACCGCGCCCGCGAAATCTTTCATGACGGCCGGACCGACGCTGCACTACAGTCATGCCAATGTCCTTTGGTTCTGGGGGCTTTCGGTTTTTGTTTTTTTCCTGACATGTTATTTTTGGCAACTCCTTTTGCCCTTACCTTTAGAGATTGAAAAAGGAACATCGTTCCTGCCGGACTGGATGAGCTTGTTTCAGATATTGAATTTTCGGCTGGCAGAGATTGTTAATGAGCCCATCAGTATCTATGAGTATCCGTGGTACATTGTTGTGCTGGGTATCTTGATGGGCATTCTGGCGGTGGTTCCGGTGTTGGTGTCGCAGTTGCTGAGTTTCCGGTTCAGTGTTCCGTTGGTGCTGTCGATCATGTTCATCGCGAAACTGCCGTTATTGGGCCTGTTTGTTCTGCTCAGTTGTATCGCTGTGGCATGCCGTCCGTTGCGTTTTCGTTCACGTTTTATTTCTCTGGCGCTGTGCATGGCGCCGCAACTGATCTATTGGGCGATTTGGGGAGGGGACCGAACCGCAGATCCGGTTCGTTGGGGCGGATCATTTGCGCCATGGATCTATGCATGGCTCAGCGGCCTGACGATGGCAGGAGTGGTATTGGGTATCGGGCATTTTACCCGTTATAAACCCGGTTTGAATTGGTTGGTCAATATAATTATGCTGGTCATTGCGTTTGGTGTTTTTCAGCGTCATATCGGTTTTGCGGAACTGGATTATCATCGGTATATTGCCGCCAGCAATCCTGAAGATGCAGTTGAGTTTCGTGACCATTCAATATCTGACACCCTTGACAGGGTAATTGACGACGCTCCTTTACGCAGCCGTTTAGAAGGGCAGTTTTATTCTGTTGATAAAGACTTCGTATTTCGTAATGAACTAAAGGAAAATATCTACGATTTATTGACGTATAGTAACCGTTGGCCGGAGTGGTTCCGTCGAAAAATGTCTGACGAGTTGAAATACCAAATCAAGCGGCAAAGCTTAATGGTGGAATACGAAAAATTTATGAATCGCTGGCCAGGCAATCAGGAACGAATGCCGACTGTTATGTATTTCAAGGCGCTTTTAAGTGAATTACATCCGGATGTGCGCAAGATCGTTGATCAGGAGCGTCTTTGTTTTTACAGTGATTATCCATTTGAAGATAATTATCTGAGCTGGAAAGAATTGTTTGATGATTTTCCGGACAGCCCGGAATCTCTGGAGGCCCGTTGGCGAATTGCGATGTATGATGCGGGAAACAAGCAATTTGACAAGGCCGATGAATATTGTCAGATGGCCCAAACGATGATTCTCGAACTGATGGGCGAAGAGTCCGAAACTCAGACTGAAGAATCGGGTTCTATTTTTGCGGCATTTCATCGGTTGCCCAAAACCGCCATAACCCCGTTCAAATTACGTGAACTTCGAATTCGCTTTCGTAAGTTACAATCTTTGCTGAGTGAGGAAAATCGAGGCGCCGAGAAGGACACGGAGGACCGGCTGGCGGAATTTCTAAGACTCAATCCCTATGAATCAAATTATTCTGTCAGACTGGATAGTCTACTCGAAAGGATGCCTCCGGATGATGGCCTGCGGGATAATATATTGCTTGAAAAAGCGGCGATGGCTGACGATATTCACCGTCGTTTGCAATTACTGGAAGAAGTGTGGAATCACTATCCACAGCGGGATGCGGGTCCGCAGGCGCAATACGAATTAGGCCTGCTTAAAATCCAACTCTGGAAAAACATGGATGATTCTGATCCGGCACGAGAGAAACTCCTGAAAGAGGCCTCTGCGACTTTATTAGATATCATCGAAAAGCATCCGGATGGTCCTTTCACTGAACAGTCCAAGGCAATGCTCCAGACGCTGCATCCATTGGAATAAGTGATCTTTACATTTCTACTGGGTTCCGTAAAAAGATTATCGGGCCCAATCAACCATTTCTTCGTTTTGAGTCAAATTCATCTTTTTGGTAATGCCGTATATTATCGGATGGGGAATCTGTAACTTCCTTGTATAAAATGTCTTGCGATTATTTGTTTGCGGCAGTTCGGAATTGCCTTTAATTGCGGCGGTTCTGCTGGCTGTTTATTTGACCGAAATACAGAGGTAACTTAAGTTTTAATAGTATGGATAGCGATTTTTCGGAACGATGGGTACCGATAGAATGACGAAGAAAACATGGATAGTATGGGCTCTGTTTTTACTGCTGCCCGGCGCAGTCGGGCTAAGCATTCAGTTTGCGCAAAAAAAAGCAATTCAGAGTCGCATTGCTCAGGCCTCTCAGCAAATTGCTCAAAACCCAGCGGTTCAGGAATACCTGCAAATGTATGAGCAATGGTCCGATTTACCCGCAGACCAGAAAGCAAACAATCCTTGGGGGCATGGTTCCTATGGCGGAATCGAAATCCGGGATCGTCTCAAGGAAAGCCAGTCTGCCCATCTTGTGGCCGATCTTTCCATACTGGAAAAAGACATGACACATTATCCGGAGGAACTGGCTGATGTTATATATGGTTTCGGTTGGCAGCAGGAGGTGGCTGACTATAAAAA
>CALETL010000157.1 GCA_937920485.1 uncultured Phycisphaerae bacterium | reverse complement strand
ATCGTGCTTGCTGATGATCAAAAATCGGGTGATATTGTTCGACACATCTTCAATATCCTGACACAATATCTTGAGCCCGTAAATTTCCGCGGCAATGGTCGATGCAATCGCTGCCGATCCCGATTCGTTAACTGCCAACTGGGCCGCTTTTGATGAGGAAGCCATCGGAATAATCTCTGCGTCCTTGAATGTTCCGGCAAGCCAATTGCGACACTGGGCAAACACTTCCGGCTGAGAATAAATCCGTTTGATATCGCTCATCGGGCAATTGGCCAGCAGGTTGTGATGAATCGCCATATTCGCTTCGGCACAGACCATCACATCGGTCTCGACGAATGCATCCAGCGATTCACGAATGCCGCCGCCAGCGCTGTTTTCAATCGGTACAATACCAAAATCGCAGTGGCCCTTGCTGACTTCTTCGAAAATGCCGCGAATATCAGACAATGCCTCATAGTCCACGCTCTGTCCGAACTTCAGAATGGCCGCGTTATGCGAAAAACTACCCTTCGGTCCAAGGTATCCAATCAACAGTGGGCGCTCCAGGAAAAACGAACCGCTCATCAACTCGCGCCAGATCGCTTGCATCGTCTTGTCCGGAAAGGGGCCTTTGTTTAGCTCGGCAATCTTATCGAGCACCGCCTTTTCCCGATGCGGTACATAGATGGGGTCTGATCCTGCCTGCTTGAGTTTGCCAACCTCGACAACGATCTGCGCACGCTCATTGATCAGCTCAACCAGCTTTTCATCAATCGAATCTATTTTTTTACGCAACTCTTCCAGTGACATTTCAAGTTCCCGTATTCGCTGCCTGTTTCCGGCATTCTCAGGATAGACATTCTCTATGGTTAGCGGAAACGCCTTAATTACCAAAACTTGCCGCTTTCGTCAATGAAAATACCAACGTAATGGGCTTTCATGCAAATTTTCCTCTAAAAGAGTGAAATTTCGTGCAAATCTGATTATACTCTTCAAGAATGATGGAAAACTATCAATATAGCATATTCAAGACTCGTTGGGGATGGTTTGGCTTGCTTGGCAGCGATAAAGGATTGGTTCGAACCTGTTTGACGATCGCCAACAAAGAGGCCGTCATCAAGCGGATGCTGTCTGATATGCCGGATGCCAAACAGTCAACAAGGGGGTTTTCAGTACTGAAAAAGGCAATTCAGGAATATTATAAGGGCACACCGATTGATTTTTCAGATGCCAGGATCTGTCTTGACGGGTTCACTGAGTTCCAGCAGAAAGCCCTTGCGACTCTGCGCAAGGTTAAATACGGCAAGACTCTCAGTTACAGCGATTTAGCTAAATTGGCTGGCAACCCCAAAGCCGCCCGGGCCATTGGATCCGTCATGGCGGCCAATCCCCTGCCGCTGATCATTCCCTGTCATAGGGTCATCAGAACTGACGGAGTTATTGGCCAATTCAGTGCGGCCGGTGGTCAAAATACAAAAAAACGCATGTTAAAGCTTGAAAATCAGGGTGGGTGAAAAATTTTTGGAATAATATGTAAAGTAAACTTGACATCATGTCCGAATTACCATACATTGTATATCGTTGGATATCGTTGGATATTAACGGGCTTGTATTTGGAAAGGGCAGAAAAATGAACCGAACACAAAAAGGAGCGATTTACGGACTGATCTTGACAGTATGCATGCTTTTTATTCCATTGTTTGATTTCGTCGAGTCCAAGATTCAGCTATCTACTCTTATGAAGCACACGCTTTTAATCATTTGGCTTATTATATTGATTGGTCCTGTTTGGCTTATTGAGAGAAAAAAAACTGTCGCCCCTTTCGACGAACGAGATAAGCAAATCTGCACTCGGGCAACCATTGCTGCGTTTTCGGTTCTTTTTCTCATAAGTACAATTGCTTATACAGTGATCTTATTCGGTTTTGAATCACTTACACTTGGAACGCAGCATTTACCCGTGTTGATCTACGGATCTCTGTCAGCATTTATTTTTCTTCTTTCGGTTGGTGTACTCATTCAATATATCCCATTAAAGAACAAATGGAAAGAAAGGGAGCAATCATGAATCGAAAACAGCGACAAGCACTTTTTTTCTTAATACTGAATCTTACTTGTTGGTCAATTCTTGCATTTTCCGGGTTGGTATTATATCTATCCGGCATTATGTCTACTGTTTACATCATTGCCTGTGCCGGATGTGTGTTGTGGTCCAGTTTTATGTGGCTGATCCCGATTTCAAAACGGCTCCGATCCAGATCCAAAGCCCTTATGGATGAAAGGGACATCACAATCTCCAAACAGTGTGCGTTTGCAGGGTATATCAGTATCTGGTTATTTTTTATTGTAATCGGTATCGTCCTGTGGTTTACCGATGGCCCGGATGGAACGGTTCCGATCGGCGCCTTTCCAGTCCTGTTATACCTGGGAATGGGAGTTTTTGCCGTCGTCACAAATATTGCGTCATTAATCCTTTACAAAAACGATACAGATGCAATCGAAGGAGGTGCTGCATGAATCATTTAGAAAGTAAAAAACACCGGCTTGTTATTGTAGTCAGTATCGTTGCTCTCTTGACTGGAGTGACGGCGGCGGCGATTCTTTCAAATCTTGGCTTTTCCCATACATGGTTTAAATGGGGGCTTTTATTAGGGTTGGTTGGCGCTGGTGGTTTGGGCATTGGAATTGCTCTCTATGTTCATTCA
>CALETL010000156.1 GCA_937920485.1 uncultured Phycisphaerae bacterium | reverse complement strand
ACCACAGGGCGATGTCCAGCAGGCCAAAACCCACAACCACCAAGCCCATGACGGCACCGGAGCGGAAGGCAACGGTCAAGCCTTTATTCAGGCTTTCACTGGCGCCTTGAGCGGTACGAGCAGAAGCATTGGTAGCTGTTCTCATGCCGAGCCAGCCGCAAATGCCGCTAAACAGTCCACCGGTCAGGAAGGCGACGGGAACGAACGGATTCTGAAGGCCTTTGTACGCCATGAATGCGAAGATCACCAGCAGTGCAATAAACACCATCGCAACGACCTTGTACTGACGTACGAGGTAGGCCATCGCGCCTTCGCGGACGTGCGTGGCGATTTCGATCATTTGTTCGGTGCCTTCAGGAGCACTCATCATCTTCTTATAGAAGTAGATCGCCATGACCAACGCTGCCGCCGAACAGATAACCGCCAAAAACGGTGCTGATGGTGCAAACTTTGCGGCCAAACTTGCAGCTTCTGTTGCCGCCGGGGCAGCTTCCTCTGCTGCCATTGCCATCGATGACAATGCCATGACAGGCAATCCCAATCCTACTGTTTTCAGTAGTCCTTTCACAGTTACATTCCTTTCCGTTTAGTATTTATGTACACAAAACTATAATTATAGTACGTCTGTCGTTTTTAGGCGAAAATCGCACACAGTGTAGCGATTTCAATGGTCATTTCAACCTTTTTATGGGTATTTTTCCGAAACAGGTGTATTGGCTTCAAAACCGCCCCAATAGCTGGCATTTCGGAAGAAATTCGGTTTTATGTGTGGTAATCTGCGTTGATGGTGATGTAATCGCGGCTCAAATCACAACCATAGCAAAAATCCCGATATTTACCGACCCCGAGATCGATGGTGATGGTGTGTTCTTTTTTGGCGATTATAGCCGAAGCGGCTCTGGGGTCGAAATCGGTTGGTTTTCCATTTCGGAAGACAAAGATATCGCCGATTTTGCAGATCAGTTTATCCGGATTCAGCTTGACGCCGCAAGAACCGATCGCACAAATGATCCGCCCCCAGTTGGGGTCGGCCCCGTGGATGGCGCATTTGACGAGGTCGTAATCGGCGACGGCTCGCGCGGCTTTGAGGGCGTCTTCTTTTTTGGCGGCGCCTTTGATCTCGACGGTGAACATGCGGGTTGCGCCTTCGGCGTCCAGCGCCATTTGACGGGCCAGATCGTTACATAGATCGTTTAATGCCCGGACGAATCTGCGATAGCCGGAGTCCTGTTTCTTGAGCGTTTTGTTCTCTGCCAGCCCGGATGCTAAAATCATGGCGGTATCGTTGGTGCTTTGGTGTCCGTCCACGGTCAGGCGGTTCAGGGAAATACCGATGGCGTTCTTGAGCGCTTTTCCAAGCAGGGGCTTGCTGATCGCGACATCCGTTGTAATCATGCTGATCGTGGTTGCCATGTTTGGCCCGATCATGCCTGCGCCTTTGGCCGTTGCGGCGATGGTAACGGTTTGGCCGTAGATATCCACCGTTCGCATTGCCTGCTTGGTCTTTGTATCGGTTGTCATGATGGCTTTGGCAAAATTGGTGCCGGCTGCCTGAGAATCGCTGAGCAGTTTAACGGCTTTTGAGATGCCGCTGTTGATTTTGGTCAAAGGTAGATGTTTTCCAATGATGCCGGTTGAGGCAATCAGTACATGGTCCGCTTCGATCTGCAACTCTTTGGCAACCTTGGTACACATGACTTTTGCTCCGGCCAGTCCCTTGGCGCCGGTGCAGGCATTGGCATTACCGCTGTTGATGACCGCGGCATAAATGGGATTGCTTTGGACATGCACCTTGCACACCGTTACCGATGCGGCAACAATGGCATTGGTCGTGAACACTGCCGCTGCTTTGGCGCCGGTTGGGCAATAGAGAAGTGCTAAATCCGGTTTCCCCGATTTCTTGACGCCGCAATACAGTCCGGCGGCTACAAATCCTTTTGGAGCAGTAATCGTTTTATTTGCCATTATATCTTTCCGTGAAGAATTGCTGTTACGAAGCTTTAATTGCCTTACGATACGAAAAGATTTTAAAAAAGCAAGTGTTAATCCAGAGTCTGGTGGCAATTATGCTTGACCTTGGCTGGGATTTGAATACACTTTCCATTTCCATGAAACCAACAAAGACAGGGAAAGGAGGTTTATGGCTACCGAAGAACATAGTTCCGGAATTGATGTGTGGCTGAAGCTGATTCGTGCTGAAGGGATCGGGCCGACATTATTTAAGCGTTTGCTGGATCACTTTGGTGACGTTGAGCGCATTTTAGGGGCATCGGTTTTTGAGCTGACAAAAATCGAGGGCATCGGGAACAAAACCGCCGAGATGATCGCCCGCAGCCGAAATGCTTTTGACGCAGAAAAGGAACTTGCCTTGGCGGATAAGTTGGGAGTGCGGGTGATCCATTTGCAGGACCAGCGATATCCGCCCGTGTTGAAAGCAATTTATGACCCGCCGCCGGTGCTGTATGTTAAAGGGGCGCTCTGCCGGTCGGATAATCTGGCGATGGCGGTGGTCGGCAGTCGACGCTGCACGCACTATGGAACGGAGCAGGCAAACCGGTTTTCGCATTTGTTAGCGTCGGCGGGGTTTACGATTGTTAGTGGTCTGGCTCGCGGGATCGATACGGCGGCGCATCGCGGGGCGCTATCGGCGGCGGGGCGGACGATTGCCGTGCAGGGGTGCGGGTTGTCGAATGTGTTTCCGCCAGAGAACAAGGCACTGTTTGAGCAGATCACCGAAAACGGGGCGGTTGTCAGTGAACTGCCGCTGACGTATGAGCCGCTTGCGGAGAACTTTCCCGGCAGGAACCGGATCATTGCGGGATTATCAATGGGGGTATTGGTGGTCGAAGCAACGTATCGCAGCGGGGCGCTGATCTCGGCGCAGGCGGCGTTGGATAATAATCGTGAGGTGATGGCGGTTCCGGGAAGGATTGATTCGCCGACGAGCGCCGGCTGTCATAAGCTGCTTAAGCAGGGGGCTCGGCTGGTCGATGGCATCGACGAGATCATGGATGCGCTGGGGCATGTCGGGGACGGACTGAAAGATCATGCGGGTGATGCCGCCGCGGATGCACAGGAGAGTGTGCAGCGGACGCTGTTTGATCTGTCGGAGTTGAACTTAAGCGACGAGGAGACGGGTATCTTGAATCAGTTGAATTCTGAGCCGGTGCATGTGGAGGAGCTTATACAGCTTACACAGCTTTCGGCGGGAAAAGTCCACGCCGCAGTTATCAGCTTGCAGCTCAAAGGGCTTGTTAAGCAACTGCCGGGTAATATGATTGTCAAACGGCATCAAGCTTAAATTCAAGGGCGGTCATAATCGCATGGATTAAAAACAAAGATATATGTTGCTAGCTATGGCTGTTTGATGGATAATGCGTCGATGAAAAAATGAAGGAATAATAACTGTGTGGGCATAGCCCACCTTACATGGCTTCAGAGGTAGAAAATGAGTTTAGAAAAAAATAAAATTGCAGTTCAAGAAGTAATTGATTTTTCTATGAAACACAGCTTTTTGTTTGGTACAACTTGCCACGAAGACTTGTCAGTAAAAATAGTGGGAAAAATACCAGAAGATTTCACTCACTCAGGTTATGAAGGAAAGCCTTACAATGACCTTTCGGGTGACGAATTAACATTTTCTGATTTAAAGATGGAAGAATTTGAAGCTGTTACTGTTGAATT
>CALETL010000155.1 GCA_937920485.1 uncultured Phycisphaerae bacterium | reverse complement strand
GTTGGAGCCGCAAGACTATCGGATCAGTCAGGTGAATGTACGTTGCCAACGGTTACCGGTCAGATTGGTCGCATGAAAACGAAGCCATGTGATTTAAGATATGTTATCGATGAAGATATAAAATCACCCAAAGCAGTCCTTGGACGGTTGCCCGGGCGAAACCCTGAAGAAATTGAACACATGGTCGATAAAATCCTTCGCTATGAACAATCGGCGCCTGCCGGTCCGTGGAAATACGGGCTTTCTGTTATGGCCGGCAATCCCGGCGGCCGGACCTGGATCGAAAAGAGTCTTTCCGGCATGTTTGTTCAGATGATGGGGCAGGACTGTCTGAGCCGGATTAATCCGTTTTGGTGCGTGGATGGTTTTATTCATGTTGCCGGGTCGGAATTTTATGTGCCCGATGACCAGTTGCCCTCGCGGGCAAAGTCGCTTCTGGAGGCGGGGCAGGTGTTTTCATTTTATCTGGGGCATTCCGGCCCGACCAGTCTTGGGTCCGATGGTATTGAGTTCCTGAATCAAGAGGATTGGACGGACCTGGATATTTCACATCTGCCGGGTGTGTTTTTTACTTGTGGTTGCTATGCGGGTCTTCTTACCGCATCCGAAGAATTCGAGGGTTACGCCCTTACAGGCATGCGAAATCCCCAAGGACCTGCAGCGGTTATGTGTGCGTTTGAGGAAAGTTATGCCGCAATTGGACAACTGGCCTTTGGCGGGATGCTTGAGTGTCTAAGCAGGGCCGAACCGCCGCAGAGACTGGGCGATTATTGGCTTTCCGTTCAAAAGGGGATTGCTGAGGGACACATGGACCCGGCGATGTTCAAGCTGTTTGATACTGTTGACGGCAGCAAGGGAGCAACGACTCTGGATTTTCAGCGGCTTGAGCATCTGGAAATGTGGATGCTTCTTGGCGACCCTGCGACCCGAATTCCTCTACCCTTTTCAGAGGTAGAATTTACTGTGTCCAAACTGAAAGACTCCGGCGACACCCTCCAAATCAAAGGAACTGTTCCGGCTCAGTTTGAAGGCGGTATTGTGCAATTAACGCTTGAAAGAACACTTAGAAAACCAAAGGAATTGTCCGTGTCCGGTGATGAGAACCAGCCTGCTTCTGCAGCGGCCTGGATGGGAGTGACCGGTTATGCGAATGGTGCATATGTTTTGGATAAGACCGAGACAACAGTGAAAAAGGGCGTCTTTTCAGGAGAGCTGAAGCTTCCGGAGATCGTAACACCTGCAGAAATCATTGTCAGAGCATATGTAACAAATGGCTCTCAGGATGCAATGAACATCGAGATCCTTGAGATGGACTGACGTAATAACAGACCGGTAGGCGCATTAAAAAAGGCGAGGTAAAAACCTCGCCTTTTTATCCTTACTTATCGATAGCCTTACGGAGCAAGGCTCGCGATTAAATCATTGATCATTGTATTCAAATCAGATACAGCATCTCCGACGACAAAGTCCTGGGGTTTTGATACCCCATCCGTTTTCTTTGCGATGGACTCCAGCTGCTCAATGGCTTGTTCATAAGCACCGGCATTGATCAGATCGCTGGCTGCCTCAATCATATTGCGTAGTGCATTCAAGCGTTTGGAGGCACTGTTGCCCGGACCGTAGCCAATCAACGTTCCATCGGCCACAGAAGTATCGAAATAGTCTAAAATGTTCTGTATCTGCTGTGTCGGTGGAACTTCTGTTATAATCCCAACACCGCTAAGATCCACATAAACCTCGGGTTCATCTTCATCGTTGCTGAGAATCTGAATCGTTGCAGCCGAAGCCACTTCAGCCGTAGGAGCGAAGGTAACTTCAAAATCCACCCCGATCGAGGTGCTGGGTGCAATCACCAACGGAGCAGTAGGTCCACTGGTAATAGCAATATCAGCATCGCCGGTTAGTATCACAGAAGAAACATTTAGATCAGCCGTTCCATAATTATAGATCTGTACCAAAACCGTAGCACTTTCTCCAACCTCGACATCACCGAAATCCCATTCGAGCAGTGCCGGAAATACTTCAATTTCAGGAGCCGTCTGCTGCAGACCCAAATTCAGGACAGCATCAGGGTCTATCGCAAAATAAATCACAATATCACTGTCATCTTCAAACGTACCTGTTAAAACAAATTCCATTACACCAGAACCGGTATTTACAATTTGATCTTGAGTCGGATCCAGCGAATTTCCGTCAACCGCGAAATTCGAACCGTATACCGTTACGATCGAAGTACTTAAATAGGCCACAGTACTGTCGATCTCTCCTCCATAAATGTTAATTACGGCGTCGGTCGACCCGATCAATTGTCCACTGCCACGTCCCGTTGAAATATGGGATCCCGGGAGAAGGTTTAGTGTGTTTTGGGCGATAATAATATCCCCGGTCACACAGTTAACATCCACGGGTCCCGGCACTGAACCATCAATGTACATGAATGCTTCAGCACAATCCTCCGCATACGCTGCCGGCATTAATAATGCCATTAACGCAACACACACCACGCCCACCTGCAAACTTCTTTTTTGTTCCATTTTGCAACCTCCGATAAAATAGGTTAAATAGGATTTAGGAAACACGACTTACCTAATCTATCGGACTTTCAATAGATTTCACCTGAATTTTTTAATCTTCGTGAAATTGGACATGCCGGTTCTACAATTATCTCGAAATGTAACCAAGTGTAAGCGGAGGTAAATAACGAAATACTCTTGGTATGAACGATCTGTTTGACAATCATTCCTGATCGGCCAAATTAAAGGAGCCAGATATGACTGTCGGATAGATTTTGAGCTGTATTACTGAACGATGTTACAGGTTTGCTGAATGCAGGATAGGACGGTGTTTAGATTGGCCATGTCGGTGATGACGGAGTCGAAGCCCTGATTTTGCAGGTTTTGGACTTCGTTGGCGCTGAGTCCACCAGCCAGTGCGATCAGGGTGCAGTTGGCGAGTTCTTCGCATTCGTGGACATAGCGGCATAAACTGCCGGAATCGATCTCGCTGCTAAGCAGGTCGATGAGGATAATGTTGGGGGTAAATTTCAAAGCGGTCAGTCCCGCGTCGAAACTGTTGTGGGCGCATTTGATGTCGAAGCTGCCCCTGGCGCCGAGCAGGTTGGCAAAGTTTTGGGCGTGTTCGACGCGGCTGTCGATGAGTAAAATCCGCAGCTTTCCCTTTTCGATGGCGTCGGTGGGGATGTCATGGGCTTTCATGAAGCGGATCAGCTCGTTGAGAGGGATGCGTCGATCCTTGGAGCCGGGGATGCGGTAGCCGCCCAGTTGGCCGGAATCGAACCATTTTGTGACGGTTCGCGGGGCGACGCTGCAGATTTGGGCGACTTGCCCGGTGGTTAAAACATCTTTTTTTCGCATTTCTATATATTACTCCAAAGCA
>CALETL010000154.1 GCA_937920485.1 uncultured Phycisphaerae bacterium | reverse complement strand
ATGCAAAAGATGTTATGGGAACTTTGGCTGGTAAAAGTTTCATCCTTAAACTCTCTCCAAGCGGACAGATTGGTGACAACAGCGACCTGGAACGTATCGCCTCTGAACTTGGCAAGGCCTCCTTTTCAAGCGACAAGGGAGGAATGCGTATTAAAAACCCTGATATGATCGGTGATTTTCTTGCAATGCAGCAATACCTGTGGGCAGCCAGTTCCACAATATCGAGTCAACCGGAGTTGAACGTAGGAGATACCTGGCAGGCCCAACAGTTAATTCCCTGGTCATCGCCGAGATATCCGCCGCCTACCCGCACGGCAACCTACACACTGGAAGATATTGTTCAGGATCCAAATGTTCCGGACCAACCCCGCAAAGCTGTTATCAGCAGCACATACACCTTAAGCGAAACTCCGCTGGAGGATTATATCAAGCCCTATGAAAAGGGGAGATTTCAGATGCGAGGGATGTTTGGCTTTCTTCGGAATTATCAATTCAAGCATTTGGAGGGAACCGGCACGCAAATCTTTAATATGGATGACGGACTGGTGGAGTCGGATCAGCAGAAATATTTGATGAATGTCGGTGCGTCTTTGATGCTGCCGCTGGGCAATTCTGTGCCGGTGTTAACCGTTACTCAGAAAATATCCATTGAACGAATCAAAACCCCCTGATTGGATGGAGAATCCCTTGAAACGTAATAATCTATGGGCTCCATGGCGTATTAAATACATTCAGGGATTGTCTAAAAAAAGCGACTGCTTTCTTTGTGATTATTTATCCACACCCGAAAGGGATAAGGAAAATCTGCTCCTGTGGCGAACCGATCATGCCTTTGTTGTATTCAATAAATTCCCCTACAATAACGGTCACCTGCTAATCGCACCAACCCGGCATATTCCCTCTCTTGACGACGCAAGCGATGAAGAACTGCTGTGCCTGATGAGTTTAGTACGGGATTGCCAAAGGGCATTGTCCGCAACGATCCAGCCACATGGCTATAACGTCGGTATGAATTTCGGGCGATGCGCCGGGGCGGGACTGCCGGAGCACCTGCACATCCATGTGGTTCCCCGCTGGGACGGTGATACAAACTATATGCATGTCTGCAGCGATACCGATGTGATTAGTCAAGGGCTTTATGAGCTTTACGACCAACTGGCCGCTGTCAGTCTGGAACAGAACCTGCCAAAGGTATAACATGCCCGCATCGTTCGCACGATATGCTGTTACAGAACAAATAAGCCGCGGACGGCAATATCCCGAACCGCCCCACCCCTATCGCGGCAGTTTTGACCGTGACCGTGACCGTGTGATTCATTGTGCAGCATTTCGTCGGCTGGAGGGAAAAACGCAGGTTTTTACCACCGGCTTAAACGATCAGTACCGCACGCGAATGACCCATACGATTGAAGTGGCCCAGATCGGCCGCACCATCGCCCAGTGTCTGAACGCTAATGAGTCGCTGACTGAAGCGATCTGCCTGGCACATGACCTGGGGCACCCGCCTTTCGGACATAACGGGGAACATGTCCTGAATGACCTGATGAAAAACGCCGGTGGTTTTGAGCATAATCGACAGGCCTTGCGGATCGTCGATTTTATTGAGCATCCCTATTCCGACTTTGCAGGGCTGAACCTGATGTTTGAAACCCGCCTAGGACTGATGAAGCATTCCAGTCCGTATGACAGGCCTGAAATCAACGGCGACTGGCCGAAGCACCCTTCATTGGAAGGGCAAATCGCAGATATCGCTGACCGTATTGCTTATAACTGTCATGATTTGGAAGATGGCCTGAGATCCCGATTGATTGATGAAAAGCAGCTCGCCGAACTGGCGATTTACAAGATCGCCCGCGAACAGGCCGGAATTGACGACGTCCGTGATTATGTCATCCGCCGGACCCGGCTGACAAAATCGATATTAGATATCCTCGCCCGCGATGCCATTGAAACCAGCAAAGCAAGCCTGGCCGCCGCAAATATTCAAAAACTCGAGCAGGTTCTGGACAGCCCAAAGGCCCTGATCGGGATCAGCCCTTCGGCTGACGCACACCTGAAACAACTCGAGGTGTTTCTGATGGAGTCGATGTATATGCACCCTGATTTACAGAAAACTGCCGTTCAGGTAAAAGAATGGTTGAGTCAACTGTTTTTCTATCTATGTGAGAATCCGGATGAAATGCCGCGCTATTATCAGCAGATGATCGACTCTGTATGCCCCGAGCGCACCATCTGTGACTATATCGCCGGAATGACGGATCGGTACTGCCTGCAACGGGTCAATGCGATCCGATCATAAGGCGATTGTGTCCAGCTATCTGTAACGACCGATAAGTTTTGAAAAGAATAAACAGAAAAAGTTTTTGTAAAAAAACTTTCCACCTCTACATGTTGTGTGTTCTCCATCTTTTCCAGATTGACATTTCATGTGATTAATTTAGTCGGATTAGGCATTCCGGGAAGTGCGTTTATAGACCTATAAACAGCATTTTCCCCCAAAACACGCTTAAGTCTTTGTATTTATTCCGGTTACGAGAATTCATAAAAAGATTTAAGAAATGTCCACACCTCTGTCGATACCAGTATTGTAAAGGGCATAAGAGCCCTAAGGCCATGAAAACCAGCCACTATATATTGTGGTTGAAAAGGGCCCTGAAAAAAAATTAAGCCCTCAAAATGGATTCGAGGGATTATCAACAAGAGACAATCGAGACAGAATTGTATCGGTTGTTGGGCGGCAGATTGCGGCAGGACGCAGCACCCTGACTGACCATGCTCACAGGTGAGTATTATGCAAACATCCAACAAAACAGAACACACAAACAGGTACGAAGAATTATTGAATGCTCCGGATGGGGCGGATGTCTTTTTCCTCGAAGAAGAAGACACTGACATGCTGGTCGAGCGACTTTTTGACAGCATGCAGTCCAGTCCATTGGGCAGACTGCTTTCGGTGATTTCTACCCTTCCGGAAGTACGCGTTGAAAAAGTTGAACGTGCCCGCCGGCATATCGATCAGCCGGAAGAATGCTGGGACGTTAGAATGGATATGGCTTTAGACAGGGTTCTCGAAGAATTGATTATTGAAGATTAATTTTCGTGATAAGGCCTACTGTTTTTCTGTTCTGCTTCGGCGCTCGGTAAATCACAATTGCGACAATACCGCAATTAAACACGGAACTAATTTTTACTGCCCGCTTGCTGGATAGTCCTCTACATCAAGGTCGGCCGGTTTGTATCCAGCTTCTTTTGATCGCTCAAATTCTTCATTGAACGCTTTGATGATCGATTCCTGGATCCTCTTTCGACATGACGCATTGATCGGGTGAGCAATGTCCGCATGAAGTTTCATACGGCCGTGTGTGTCGGGTTTGACACGATTTTCGGGTAGCTTTGCTCCGCAGTTGGTGCAAAATTTAGCCCGAAGATGATTTTTGCCACCGCACTTGCCGCAATGGTCACTCATTTTTCTTGATGGCATTGCAACAAACAACCCGCCGGTGCCCTCGATGATTTTGATGTCCCGGATAACAAACTCATTGTCCAGGGTCATCGAGCAGAATGCTTTAAGCCGATCGTCCTGATTGGCTACCATCTTGACTCTGACTTCGCTGATCTCCATTTTGACTGCCTCGTGAAAAAATTACCATCTATTGTTGTAGACAAACCTGCTTTCGCAGTTGTATTTTTTCTTCACATGGTCCCGCACCTGCAGGAACTTTTCAAACGGTCCCGGCACCAGCATATACATTGCTGAACCACTGCCGCTGAGGCATACTTCCGAACCACAAAGTCGTTCGCAGTCCTGTTTGATCCGCTCCAGTTCAGGATGCAGTTCAAAACAGCTTTTCTCTAGCATATTTGCGCATATTTTGGCTACAGAATCAACACTCTTTTTTCTTAAAAGTGGATTAATTTTCTCAGAAAGTCTACAATACTCCTTGGTATCATGGCAATAATTACCATAAACTCTTTTTGTTGAAGTGTTTATATTTGATATAATAAGCAACGCACAAAAATCTGTTTTTTCTTCGATTTGTTCGATTTTTTCCCCTCGCCCCGTGCAGTGCGCCAGCGGTCCGCCGAGAAAAAAGTTGATGTCACTTCCGAGCGAAGCACAAATCTCATTCAACACCGAATCCGGCTGATCCAATTGCGCAAACCGATTTAACCCAATAATCGTAGCGGCCGCGTCGGAACTGGCACTGCCCAGACCCGTGCCGGCAGGGATGTTTTTTGTGAGCGTAACACGAATGCTTGGGATAACATCCGCCCTTTCGTATAGCTTTTGACAGGCCTGAAAAACGAGATTTTCCTCGCCATCCGGTGCCCAATAGGAACCGGTACAGACAAGATCAATGCCCTCTTTTTGTGTCGGTTCAAATAAAAGCTCATCATACCAGTTAATCTTGGCCATGAGTGTTTCAATGCCGTGAAATCCATCGGGACGCTTGCCGGTAATCAACAATGAAAGGTTGATCTTGGCGGGAGCCCTGACCAACAGTCCGTCAGCGGTGCATTCAAACTGATCCAGTGATTGTGCTTGCTTCATCGCAGTGTTCTTATGTCCTTGAC
This sequence comes from uncultured Phycisphaerae bacterium, assembly GCA_937920485.1. Taxonomy (GTDB): domain Bacteria; phylum Planctomycetota; class Phycisphaerae; order Sedimentisphaerales; family Anaerohalosphaeraceae; genus 4572-13. Next base: position 934 of record CALETL010000154.1, on the reverse strand, counting down.
TTTAACACCTATTCACTATATCATCTTTGGGTCTAAAAGTGCAATATGTTTTTTTAATCCTGCCGTGTCGTGAGTTGTATAAGGTCGTCGATGTTTTCAGGAATCATTCTTAATTAGCCGGTTAATGGGAAAGGTTAGGTTTCATATTCATGAAAAGCAAAGTATTATTATTTCTTAAGGGGTTATTGATGGGGATTTGTGATCTGATCCCCGGGATATCCGGAGGGACAATTGCATTTATAACTGGAATCTATGAAAGACTTATCAATGCTGTAAAAGCTTTTTCTCCCGGATTATTTCTTAGCTTTTTTGGAGTTTTAATTAGTCCTAAGAGCGAAACTAAGACAGCACTAAAAGAAAATATCAAAAAACTTGACCTTGGCTTCCTGGTGATACTTTTTTCAGGAATAGCCACAGCAATCCTGCTTGGGTCAAGACTAATTAAGCATTTATTAGAAAATCATTTTTCATATACTATAATTTTTTTTATTGGCCTTGTATTAGCGTCCTCTAAAATAATATTTGATAATATCAAGAATCATACATTTAAGAATGTTGTTTTTGGAGTCTTTGGGCTCTTGGTTGGAATCTCGCTTATTTTTGTCGTTCCTAAAGAGATGACATTAAATTATTTCTATGTTTTCATGGGAGGATTTTTTGCAATAAGCGCCATGTTCCTGCCGGGAATCTCCGGCGCTTTTATCCTTGTAATCATGGGATTATATGAGTTCATTATTGATTGTCTGCATGATGTTTTTGCAAATATTGATTATCTTATCTCTTTTGGCATTGGTGTGCTTTTAGGAGCTTTTACTATCTCGCGGATTGTTAGTTTTTTATTTAGAAAAGACAAATGCAAGACGCTCTATTTTTTATTAGGATTAGTCATTGGAGCGTCCAGCATTCCTTTGAAAAAAGTTTATGAAACAACAGT
>CALETL010000153.1 GCA_937920485.1 uncultured Phycisphaerae bacterium | reverse complement strand
AGGTTCTCGATGAACTTACAGATGAGATCGCCAACGAGATGCCAAGATATCTGTGGGATGAATAATGGTTGAGTTTGACTATCCGCAAGGCGCGACTCCGCTGGACAGAAATGAGATCGAAGGATTGATTCCCACTCATATCACCACGTGCGGAGAGTTAGACCGCTGGGAACAGGACAATATTAACGAAGCATTAGCATGGATTGACTCACACAAGCCCAAAGACATCCTGACTGAAGCATTCATGAAACGGCTGCACAAGCGAATGTTCGGCAATGTTTGGAAATGGGCAGGGACATTTCGGCGAAGCGATAAGAATATCGGCGTATCATGGCGTATGATCCCGAATGATCTGAAACAACTATGCGATGATATAAAATATATAATCGAAGAAAAAACGATGCCAGAAGATGAAATTGCCGCCCGATTTCATCATCGATTGGTACAAATCCATTTATTTCCAAACGGCAACGGCCGCCACGCTCGCTTGATGGCAGATATACTGTTAGAAAGGTTCTTTGAGAAACCGCCGTTTACATGGGGTCGCGAAAACCTGGCTCAGTCAGGTGATGACAGAACGCAATATATCACATCGTTGCAGGCGGCTGACAGGGGAGATTATGAACCGCTGATGAGATTTGTCAGGTCATAAAGCGGTGTTTGTCAAAAACAATATCAATTTGTAATTACAAATGTTTTCTTGTTGGGGCTATATTTTATAAGTCATTTATAAAAAAGGACTTATGATATCAGTTGAGGTTTCTGTGCATTTCTGTTATAATAGATACAAGCACGAAGAATAAAGTTACCACAACAAAGGATTGGCATGAAGTATTACACCAAAATTGAACAACTTGAGATGTTGACCGGTTCGGAAAAGAACGAATTGTCCGAAGTGACGGAAAAGTTCGCTTTTCGCGCCAATGATTACTATCTGTCGCTGATAGATCCGGATGACCCGGCCGATCCGATTCGCCGGATCATTGTCCCGAGCGTTGAAGAACTGGAAGGGTGGGGGCATTTGGATCCTTCCAATGAGCAGGCCTACACGGTCATGCAGGGGCTGGAGCATAAATACGCCTCGACGGTGCTACTGCTTGTCAGCAATGTGTGCGAGGGCATCTGCCGGTATTGTTTCCGCAAGCGCGTTTTTATTCATCCTCAGAATGAGGTTCTGAAAGATATTGACGCAATGACGGAGTATATCTCCGCTCATTCGGAAATAACGAACGTGTTGTTGACAGGCGGGGATCCGCTGGTTCTTTCGACGAACAAACTTGAGCGGATCATTCATACATTACGTCAGATCGAGCATGTCCGGTTTATCCGTATCGGAACCCGCATGACAAGTTTCAATCCGTACCGGATCCTGGATGACCCATCCCTGTGCGAAATGATCGAACGTTACAGCCGGCCGGACAACAAGATCTATATCATGACCCATTTCACTCATCCGCGGGAACTAACCGATGTCGCTCTTGAGGCCGTTCATCAACTTCAGAAGGCCGGTGCAGTGCTTACGAATCAATGTCCCTTGATTCGTGGTGTGAACGATGATGCTGATACCCTGGCCGAATTGATGACAAAAACGGCGAGTGCCGGAATCGCGCCTTATTATTTATTCCAGTGCCGTCCGGCTTTGGGCAACCATGCCTATACGGTGCCTATCGAAGAGGGATATAGGATTGTAGAAGGTGCCAAGGAGCAGTTGTCAGGTCTTGCGAAACGGTTTCGTTATGTGATGTCCCATACCACCGGTAAAATCGAAATCATCGCTGTAGCCGATGACCGGGTCTGTCTCAAATATCATCGGGCCGCGGAAGACTCTGACAGCGGCAGAATTCTGGTGTGCCGGTCAAATCCAGCCGCCTGTTGGCTGGATGACTACGACGATATTTTCGAAGATTATTCGGACAAAGCACATTGCCGTTTTTGTGAATTGCATTAAGGACATGCCCAAACACTGTCCGGTCAGATCGCTGTTATGTGCCAGACGGCTGCGGCGAGTATGGCCAGTACAAAGGCGAGCAGAAAGAACAACTTCACCAGTGTTGGCAGCATGCGGTCCTCATTCCGCTGGTTCTGTGCCGTGTATTCGGTGTTGATCTGTGGTTTTTTTACGGCGGCAGAATTCGGAACAACCTTGCCAAGAGTTGCATATATGCCGCGAATAAAATAGAGAATCAAAAACGACCCGACACAGCCAATCAGCCAGATGGAACTGTAGCCCGCAATCGCTCCGACGATACAACCGCCGCCGCAAAGACCGATATATCCCCAGCGGGGGATTCGCAGCCAGAAGCTTTTTTGAGCCGTGGCCTCGGGTGCGGATCTTTCAGGGATATGCTGCTGGACCTGGCTGAGTACATTTTCGTTTGAGATCGGATTCGATGGATTGACAACAGTGGTTTTAAGCTTTAACAGGGCGGCCTGAGTTTGGGTGTACTCGGTCTGCTCTGTATGTGTTTCGCGGGCGCGGTCCGATAAATGGATCACGGAAAAAACCCCGATGCAGGCCCCAAACAAGGCCCCCAGCAGGGACAATGCCTGAATAAACTCTTTGTCTTCGTGTCGTATCGGCATAATTCACCTCATAAATGCCATTCGTATAAAATATAACAAATGTTTAGGCGGCGGCGATAATCCAAACTGATTTTTATGGGAAAGAATTCGATTATTGATATAATAACCCCTATATCAATATGAACGCTGATTCACTGAAAGGCCTTCCGGGAGATTAAAATGTCAAGGCACTCACGAATGGAGACATTAGCACGGATCAAGGCGCTGGGCTTGGTTCCGATATTTAACAGTCACGATATTTCATTGGCCACATCGATCGTCAAGGCCTGTTATGACGGCGGGGCGACGGTGGTTGAGTTTACCAATCGCGGCGACAGGGCGATAGAGGTCTTTAAGGAATTGGCTGTTTATCGGGATACAGAATTACCGGATGTGGTACTGGGGGCCGGCTCGATCATGGATGCGCCGACGGCGGCGATGTATATTAATGCGGGGGCCGATTTTATTGTCAGTCCTGTATTAGATGAAAAGATCGCTGTGCTTTGTAACGGCCGCAAGATTCCCTTCATGCCTGGTTGCGGGACGGTGACCGAGATTCATAAGGCGCATACGCTGGGCGTTGAGTTTTGTAAGCTATTCCCCGGTGATTGCCTGGGAGGTCCGGCGTTTATCAAATCGGTTAAAGGACCGATGCCGTGGA
>CALETL010000152.1 GCA_937920485.1 uncultured Phycisphaerae bacterium | reverse complement strand
ACCAATTGCAGCAGGCTAAGAACGGCCTGTCCTTCCGCCTGAATGACATTCTCAGCAAACGCAAGATCAATCTTTGATTCCACCATTTTATACTCCCACATGCGAGACCGCTTTGCATTCAATTAAAAACGTACGACGCTTCCCCGTTCATCATAACAGATCACTTTTGGCTGTGTAGACGAGCCCAGAATATCCGCATGAATCCGAATTTCTTTTTCATAATCCGCTTCGATTTGGACAAGAGCGGATCGACGCTGATTCAATAAAAAGTTGGCCACGTCGGAAGGCGCAGTCAATTCGATCCTCCGGATTTCCTTTTTTAAGGCCGCCAGTCGAATGGTTCGCAATATCTCTATCGACTGGGATTCAAAGCTCTTAACGACTCCAACACCATTGCAATGGAAACATTTCAGATAGGTACTTGATTGCAGCGATGGACGCATCCGCTGCCGGGTCAGTTCAATCAGTCCGAATGCACTCATCCGAAGGGCTCTTGAGCGTGCACGGTCCGACTTCAGAGCGTTGCGAAACTCCTTTTCGATCTCGCGTTTGTTGCGATTGTCGCGCATATCAATAAAATCGCAAATAATTAAGCCGCCCAGGTCGCGTAATTTTAACTGGCGAACGATTTCCGTGGCCGCCTCCTGATTGATCTTAAACGCCGTCTGCTCGGCATTCGTCTGCTTGCGATACCGTCCGCTGTTTACATCAATCGCAACCAGCGCCTCGGTCTGTTCGATCACAAGAGAACCGCCATTCTTGAGGTCCACACGCATCGCCTGTATTTTTTGGATCTCTTTTTCGATATTATATTTGTGAAAGAGCGGGCCTTTACCATCATAATAGCTCACACGCCGTTTCAACCGCGGCTGAACAATGGACAGGAAATCCCTTATTTTTTTGGTAACCTGTTCATTATCACAAAGAATCTTGCTGATTGAAGTATCAAAAATATCCCGTACCGTACGAATTGCAAGGTCAGACTCCTGATAAATCTCAGAGGGTGTTTTTTCTGAATCAATCCGTTTGCTGATCACATTCCATAAGCGTTTCAGATAAGCAATATCATTTTGCAATTCACGTTTATTAGCCAGTTGAGCAGCCGTGCGAACGATCAGCCCCGTATTGGGGGGGAGCGATATACCCTTAATGGCTTCTCGAAGTTTTTTTCTTTCCTCTTCATCCTCGATCTTTTGCGAAACTCCCACTTTGGTCATCCATGGCATCAATACAAGATATTTACCCGGCAGTGAAATATACGTGGTGAGTGTCGGTCCTTTCGTACTGATGCCCTCTTTGGTCACCTGAACAACGACACTCTGTCCTTTTTTAAGGCATTTCTGAATCGGAGGCCGCTGAGCCAATGCTTTACGCCGCCCTATGTTTTCTTCACTGGTTTTTTTTCCGAAATAGCGGGGATGCAGATCACTGATATGCAAAAAGCCGTTTTTTTCTGCACCAAAATCAATAAATGCCGCCTGAATTCCGGATTCGATATTTACTATTTTCCCCTTGTAGATGTTGCCCACATGACTCACCAAACTTGATCGTTCTGTGTACAACTCCTCCAACGAACCATTCTCAACAACCGCTACGCGGCATTCTTCGCCCTCTGACACATTAATCAGCATTTCTCTCGACATATTTTTTCCCTGCTTTTGTCCCATTTAATTCTGGCTCCAGCTTATTTCGGTTCGAGATACGGGTTCCCGTAATCGTTCCGGGTCAATATTTAACCATTGCATGATTTCATCAACACGCACCGTCCCCGACGGTGAAATGTGACACACTGTTTCAATCCGGTCATCTGAAAAAGTAAGCTCTTTCAAATAAGGGGCCATGTCAAATTGTTTGTATCTTTTCTTCTTGGCCCAATATCGCCGGATCTCGATGCTATTTTTCTCGTCAATCTGCTTCTTGCAGCAACGTAGATGCTCATGCAATTGATTTGCATAGAGCGGCTCGATTCGAAAGATATAACAAACGCTCTCCGGCTGAAAAGTACTCTTACGGTCATCATATTGAACTTCCAGAATAGAGCAATTCGCAGGAAGTTGCTGCTGTATCGCAGATTTCCAATTATCAACGACCGGTTTTTCTGCGAATTGAACCGAAACACAAATTCGATCCCTGATTGACTGTGTTCCAACGCTGCGCGGAAACGGAATGGACAGACAGGGATGAGGGTTAAATCCACGTGAAAACACCAGTGGAACAGCGGCTCTGATCAGCGCCCGCTGGAACATCGTCAGCGTTTCCTGATGGGACAAATACGCCAGATCCCCTTTGATAGAGAAATCAACGATCAGTTTATATGTTTCTTCCAGCATGTATTAACGGTACTTGTAATTTTATTGAAAATCTCAACCGGCCATACAGCCGGCTGTCTTCATTCAAAACATATCCAGTAAAACGATCTAAAATGTTTCAGGTAATATTCGCATTGTTGCATCTCTGAGATAGTTTTTAATCTGTCGATGCGAGTCCATTGTCGCCACCTTTCGCGACAACTGGTTGCACTCTTCAATGGTAACAGAACGAATAACCTTTTTTATTTCAGGGATCATTGGCGGTGCTAATGAAAGAATTCTGATACCCATGCCTAATAACAACATAATAAATTCGGGATCAGAAGCCAATTCCCCGCAGACACTTAAGCCAATACCGGCCTTATGGGCATCCTGAATCACGCTGCGCAATAACCGCAAAATCGCCGGTTCGGCCCCGGAAAACAACGTTGAGACATGCTCATTGGCACGGTCAACCGCCAGCGTATATTGAATCAGGTCGTTAGTGCCAATGCTGAAAAATGACGATTCATTCGCCAAAAGACTCGCTGTCAGCGCGGAACTGGGAGTCTCGATCATGATTCCTATGGGCATTTCAGCATTATAAGGAACCGCATACTCATCGAGATCCTCCATCACATCCCTCAAAATCATCTTTGCCTGCCGAAGTTCCTGCAAATTTGTGATAAGAGGAAACATAACCCTCACATCACCCAAGACAGAAGCCCTCAGTATGGCCCTGAGTTGGGTTTTAAAAAGCGGCAATGCCTGAAGGCAATAGCGAATTGAACGCAATCCCAACACCGGATTGGATTCATTCGCGTGCCAGCCGGCATGAGGCAGTTTATCGGCTCCAATATCCATTGTCCGAATGACCACCGGCTTTCCACTGACAGCACGAACTGCTTCGGCATACGCTTCATAATGGTCCTCTTCAGTGGGTTCCTGCCCGCCATACAGATACAGAAACTCGGTACGGTATAAACCAATTCCCTCTCCGCCTTTTTCGGTAACAAATTGTGCTTCATCGGGAAATTCGATATTTCCCATTAACTGAATATGGGTTCCGTCACGGGTATCAGCAGGCAGTTCACGTAACTCGTCCAGTTTGCTGACGAATTGTGTCATCTGCAGGGCATATTGATCGTATTGCTTTAACGTATCCTCATCCGGGTCGATGACAACCACGCCGCGATTGCCATCAACAATAACGACACAATCCGGAGGGACCTCTGATGATAAGTCCCCCAATGCGACAACCGCCGGAATTCCCAGAGACCTGGCCACGATCGCTGTATGACTGGTCCGACCGCCCTTTTCCGTCGCAAATCCCTTGACAAAACTCCTGTTAAAACCCGCTGTTTGGGTCGGGGTCAGATCACTTGCCAGTATCACCACTTCTTCCCGTAAATGATCCACTTCTTCCTGACGCTTGCCCAGAAGACGAATCAGAAGACGTTTTTCGATGTCATAAATATCGGCTGCACGCTCACTAATGTAGGAATCATCAATACCCGCAAAATGAGATGCAATTTCACGAAGGATGGTCGAAACGGCGTATTCAGCCGTAACCAGTTCATTCGAGATGAAATCGGTGATTCGTTTTCGGAAACTGCGGTCACGCAAAAACCGCATATGAACCGCAAAGATATCCTGAATCTTACTCTGCTTAACGTCCTGCGCTGAGCCAATTTCCTCCAACTCTGAAATCGCCGTTGCGAATGCCTTGCGTAATCGCTGAATTTCCCTTGCGCGATTTGATTGAAGTATCGACCGGCGAGGAATACGATAATCCCTGGAATCAATCAGCATGGGCTTTGCAATGGCAATGCCCGGCGAAACAGCAATTCCTTTCCTGATTTCCATGAACTGTTATTATCCTTCCTTCTCACTGACGGCAGCTTCAGGATCATCACTAAATTTATTCTCTACCAAATCCTGCAGTGCCTGGATCGCCTGACCGGCATCCGCGCCGGTTGCTGTGATCTTTAACCGTGTCCCGCAGGTTGCCGCAAGCATCGTCATTTGCATAATGCTCTTGGCATCCACGCTGACATCCTGATGGCTGACTGAAATATCCGAATCAAAAGAGTTGGCCAAATCGACAAACTGCATCGCAGGGCGCATGTGCAACCCCTCCGGATTTCGAATTTCAACTTCAATTTCGTGTGTCGATTTAGACACGCATCAACTCCTAAGCAAATCATGCTGAGTACACAAATTTCTTACCCGTTATCGTCCTCATCTGCATCTTTAACAGCTTCAATAATCGCTTCGGCCGTTTGGGCCTGACGAAGGAAACGGCGAAAATCATCTTTTTGAAGATTTTTGAAAATTGTTTCCATGGCCTGTAAATGTTTGTCTGGATTTGATGCGGGGCTTAGCAACAGGAAAACTGAATAAACAGGTTGTTTATCCAGTGACGCAAAATCGATTCCTTCCTGTGAACACCCAATTACAGCTACCGGTTCTGTAATCGACTTGTGTTTAACATGCGGAACGGCAACACCCTTTCCGATGCCGGTGCTGGCTTCATTTTCCCGCTTGACAACCGCCCTGACCATATTTTTCGCATCAACTCCTTCCATTTTTTTATGGCCAACCAAAGACTGCACTAATTCTGCGATCACCTCGTCACGCTTATTTGAGTTTAATTGGGCGACAATCGCATCAAAACAGATGATGTCGACTAATTTCATAATGACTCCTTAGTACCAAATACACTTTTAATCTGACCGGGAAATTTCCGAAAATTCCCCACACACATTCAAGACTGGTCTGCTTCTTCATCCGGAAACTGCGGTGCACTTTGAATTTCCGACACGGATGGAGCTTTGTGTCCGCGTTGTTTTTCCTTAGCTTTTTTTAACTGACGCTCCATTTTATGAACTGCCGTATCAATACATGTATACGTATCCATGCCCGCTTCTTTTGCGATAAGCAAGTCGTTATGTTCAGCATGTACAATTATCTCTACAGACTGCCTGCCGCCTTCATTACCTTCCAGAACAACTTCAATCTGGCTGACACTGTTATAATAACGCGGCAGTTTTTCCACTTTTTCATTCACATGTAAACGAATGGCATCGGTAATCTCAATATGCTTTCCGGTAATCGTTACAAGCATCTTTAATATCTCCTGAATAAATTTATGATTCAGTTAGTCTTCCTGTTTTTTCTGGGATGCCTCAAACGCTAAATGCTCAGCAGGCGTTATCACGCCTCCGCTAATGACATAACGAAGCGCTTCTTCGACCGACATCTCCATTTCAATTGTCTCGGCTCTTGGCACCATTATTACATATCCGGTAAACGGCGTTGGAGACGTTGGGACAAATACCGTCAAAAAATCTGTCGCTGCTGAACGAGTCACTTTGCTAAGCCCTGTTCCCGTAACCAAACCGATGGACCAGGTGTTCTTTCTTGGATACTCAAAAGCAACGACCTTGCTGATCTCTAAGTTTTTTTTGGCAAGGAAGAAATCCGTCACCTGCTTAATATAGGGATAAACCTTTCGTACCAGCGGCACCCGCATTAGATTTCTTTCCACATAATGCCAGAGGGTTCGGCCCACCACACTGGCCAAAAAGGCCCCAATGAAACAGACCCCGATGATGGCAACGAAAAAACCTGTGATCCTTCCCGGCCCGTCAACCCAGAAATCAACGAGGAATTGTTCTTCCCAACTGTCAGAAAATAAAAGGATTAACTGAATAACGCCGCGATTGATATGAATGCTAACCTTGTCCTGAATAAAAATATAACACTGAACAAATATCCATATCGTCAGGATTGTCGGCAATAACGCAGCCATCCCGCGGAAAAAATACGAACGAAAGTTTTTAAAAGCTTGCATCGCTGCGTACAAAGTCCCTGGCTCTTCAGCCAAAATATTAGTAAAAATCACACTCTTGTGATCTTAATTCAACAATTTAAGTCTGCCTTATGTCGGGTATTATGAGGTAAAAAACCGACCACGTCAACAAAAAACTAACATTCGGAGTCTTTGGCACGGTGTGCGCCGGTCAAATGCACTACCAGCCCCGGCAAGGAGCCCAAAATCCACGCCAATCGCTGACATAACGCCATAGCCATCACTGATTCGGCAGATGCCCCGGTAAATTGAACGAATAAGAGCACAAGCCCTCCTTCCAAAATTCCGATCCCGGCAATGCTCAGCGGCAATGAACCAATTATCCACATCATTGGGAAAAAGACAAAATAATAGTGAATCTGAGCTTGAATGTCCAGATCTCGGCCTATCAGCCAAAATGAAGAAATCACCAGCATTTGCATGAAAATGGAAATGGCCAAGCCAAAAAGTAATATCAAGGGATGATGAACATAAATAAGAAAAACCTGAGATGTCTGCTGAAACAAGTGGATAATAATATCCCTGAGCTTCTTAAAGAACTTTTTCAAGTCAAATAGTTTGGCGAGTAAAAATATGATTCCAAGCAGAACAATTCCACCAACCAGAAACCAGTATCCGGGGATCTGGTGTTCCTGAATGAATGTTTTCAGAGGATTTTCTTTCTTATCGATTTGAAAAAAACCTTCTTCTCCGCGCATAAACAGCATATAGCTGGAAAAAGCAAGGATCATTGTTCCGGCCAGCCCCATAAACCGGTCCGCCGCAACACCGATGGCTGCCTGAAGCCGTTTGTCGGTATGCTGAGAAATGTACCAAGCCCTCACAAGGTCACCACCGACAGCACTGGGCATAAAATTGGTGAAAAACTGGCCAAGGAATGTTAATTTAATCGCCAGCAAAACCGGGACATAAATTTTCTGAGCCCGCATAAACACCCACCAGCGAAATCCAATCAGGCATAAACCAATACAAAAGCACAGAATCGCAAGTAATAGCGTTGAGATTCGCAACTGAGTGAAAGCTTGAGCAACTTGATCCGGATCGATTTTGCTGTAAAGAAACCAGCACGCAAATATTGCGATCAGTATCCGAAGAATCAATGACAGGTGTTTTTTCGCAGACTTTGTTTGCTCGGTGGCCAAGGGTGATTCCTTAAAATTCACTTGTTTTTGCACACAATAGCGTTTAAAAGCAACGAATTCAAGTAGTTGAGGTATTTTTTTACAAAACAGTCCCAATAATCAGGAGTTTGATGTGGGTGCAAATATAGAAATTGAAGAAGGTCTTGTATTCAAGCCCAAATTCGATGCAAATGGTCTGATTACTGCAATCTCACAGGATGCACAAACGGGCCAGGTGTTGATGGTTGCATATATGAACAAGGAGGCCCTTGATTTGACTTTAGAGACAGGTAAGGCCGTTTTTTACAGCCGATCCCGGCAAAAATTATGGAAAAAAGGTGAAGAGTCGGGACATGTACAGAAAGTTCAAAAAATCCTTGTTGACTGCGATCAGGACTGCATCATTTTGAAAGTCTCCGTCGATCAGGGACAGTGTCATGTGGGCTACCAGTCATGTTTTTATCGGGCCGTCAAAGACGGTTCTGTCGATACATTGAAATTTGTCGCAGAAAAATGCTATGATCCAAAGCAAGCATATAAAAAACAGGTGTAAATCCGCTTAGAAACTAACTTTAGTAC
>CALETL010000151.1 GCA_937920485.1 uncultured Phycisphaerae bacterium | reverse complement strand
CGATCTGCTACAAAGGCATGTTTATGGCTTGGCAGTTGTTTTCGTATTATCCGGACTTGAACGATGAACGGTTCGCCTCGGCTCTCGCTATCGTGCACCAGCGATACAGCACAAATACGTTCCCAAACTGGCAATTGGCTCAACCTTTCCACTGTATTGCCCATAACGGCGAGATCAACACCCTTAGCGGCAATCGTAATTGTATGCAGATGCGTGAAAAACGCATGAAAAGCCAAACTCTCGGTGATGACCTCAGCGACCTGCTTCCAGTGCTGACGGCTGGCGCCAGTGACTCAGCCAATTTTGACAACATGGTGGAACTGCTGCATTTGTCCGGACGAAGTATGCCGCATTCGATGATGATGATGATCCCGGAAGCTTTCGGTGACAAATACCATATCAGCGCGGACAAACGCTCTTTCTATGAGTACCATGCTTCCATTATGGAGCCATGGGACGGCCCGGCGGCAATGGTATTTACAGACGGCCGATTACTGGGTGGGACGCTCGACCGAAACGGACTTCGTCCAAGTCGCTATACGATTACAACAGATGGCGTTGTGATCATGGCCAGTGAAACCGGCGTCGTTGAATTTCCGCCGGAAAAGATTCGCACGAAAGGCCGGCTGCAACCGGGCAAGATGTTCCTGGTCGACACGGAGCAAGGCCGTATTATCACCGACAATGAAATTAAAGGAAAAATCTCCCGGCAAAAACCGTACCGTCGCTGGCTGAATGAAAACCGGATCGAACTCAAAGGTCTGTTTGACACGCCCCACTTGGAACACGGAACTCCGGAAACGCTTGCGAAACGGATGCGGATGTTTGGCTACACACGAGAGGAACTGCATATCCTGCTGAAACCGATGGCAGTTAATGGCCAGGAACCTGTTGGCTCAATGGGAGCCGACAACGCGTTGGCTGTGTTAAGTGATCGCCCCAGACTGCTGTATGATTACTTCAAACAACTTTTTGCACAGGTAACCAACCCCCCTATCGATCCATTGCGTGAAGGGCTGGTTATGAGCTTGATGAATTTCATCGGAAAGAAGCTCAATATCTTAGATGAAACTCCGGCCCACTGCCGCCAGCTAAAATTACCGCATCCGGTACTCACCAATGAAGACATGACACGGCTTCGTCATATCAAATATGATGATTATCAGGTTCAGACGATACACGCTGTTTTTGAGCCGGACAAAAATGAGCCCGATTGGGGACTTGAAAAAGCAATTGACCGGCTGATCGCAGACGCCGAAGCTGTGATTACAAAAGAAAATGCCTCCCTGATTATTATCAGTGATAAAACCGCGGATGAGGACAAGGTACCCATCCCCGCCTTGTTAGCAGTATCCGCTGTGCACCATGCACTCATCGAAAAAGGACTGCGAGGCGAAGCGGGACTCATTCTCGAAACAGGTGAAGCCCGCGAGGTTCAGCATTTTTGCCTGCTCTGCGGATTTGGCGCCAATGGCGTAAACCCTTATATCGTCTTTGAAGCACTCCATCATTTGCGTCAACAGGATTATCTGCCGCAAAGCATGGAAGCATCACAGATTGCAAGTAACTACATCGCAGCCGTCAAAAAAGGTATTCTCAAAACGATCAGTAAAATGGGTATCTCGACTCTTCGAAGTTATTTCAACGCCCAGCTTTTTGAGGTGATCGGCATCAACAAAGCTGTTATCGACAAGTACTTCACAGGCACCAGTTCACGCATTGGCGGAATTGGTCTGGAACAAATAGCGAAAGACGCTGTAAGTCGCCATGAAAATGCCTATATGCCGCAAAAGCCGGGCTCACTTGAACTGGATTTTGGCGGTGACTATATGTATCGGCTCGATGGTGAGCGTCACCTTTGGAATCCAACAACGATCAGTAAATTACAGCATGCCGCAATTTACAATGATCAGAAGGCGTATGATGAATTCGCTAAAGCTGTTAATGACCAAACCAAGGAACTTTGTACCCTGCGGGGATTATTCAAATTTAATGACAGCCAGCCGGTTCCACTGGAAGAAGTTGAGCCAGTCAGTGAAATCGTTAAACGATTCTGCACCGGCGCAATGAGCCACGGATCAATCAGCAAAGAAGCTCATGAGTGTATGGCTGTTGCCATGAACCGCATGGGCGGCATGAGTAACACAGGCGAAGGCGGCGAAGACCCTGCACGCTACAGTCCGGAACCCAATGGCGACTCTAAAAACAGCGCCATTAAACAGGTCGCCAGCGGCCGTTTTGGTGTCACAATCCAGTACCTTTCCAAAGGAAAGGAAATACAGATCAAGATGGCACAAGGCGCCAAACCCGGCGAAGGCGGCCAGTTACCGGGAAAAAAAGTGACGCCCGAGATCGCCACCCTGCGATATTCGACGCCGGGAGTAACCCTGATTTCACCCCCGCCGCATCATGATATTTATTCCATCGAGGATCTGGCTCAACTGATTTTTGACCTGAGATGTGCCAACCCGGACGCGAAAATTTCCGTGAAACTGGTATCCGAGGTAGGTGTTGGAACCATTGCCGCCGGAGTCGCCAAAGGTAATGCCGACGAGGTCCTGATCAGTGGCTACGACGGAGGAACGGGTGCCAGCCCATATTCATCCATTAAGCACGCTGGATGTCCCTGGGAAATCGGGCTGGCGGAAACACAGCAGGTTCTGGTGATGAACAAATTGCGGGACCGTATTCGTGTTCAAACAGACGGTCAGCTTCGGACCGGCAGAGACATTGTCATTGCCGCGTTGATTGGAGCCGAACAGTTTGGTTTTGGAACCGGTGCCCTGGTCTGTCTTGGATGCACGCTGTTGAGAAAATGTCACGAAGGAGCTTGTACCTACGGCATCGCCACACAAGACCCCGAATTGCGCAAGCGTTTTGCCGGAAAACCTGAATACATCGTTAACTATTTGACCTTTGTTGCCGAAGAAGCACGCCGGTTGATGGCTCAACTTGGTTTTCGTACATTCAATGAGATGATCGGCCGCATCGACAAGCTCTCGATGCAGGAAGCCATCGATCACTATAAAGCGAAGGGACTGGATTATTCCATGATCTTCCATCAGCCGCAAGCTGAGGACCATAGCGAATTATATAATTCCAAGGCCCAGGCCAGTCCATTAAAGGATCATATCGATTGGAAGATCATCGACAATGCCAAAGCAACGTTTGAAAACGGCAATAATATCAAGCTTCAAATACCCCTCAAAAATACGGACCGTACCGTCGGCACGATTTTAAGCAATCGTCTCGTAAATCAATTCGGCCCGGACGGACTGCCGGACGATACCCTTGAAATCGAATTTAGTGGTTCGGCAGGGCAAAGTTTCGGCGCATTTCTAATAAAAGGTGTCACCATGAAGCTGATTGGCGACAGTAATGACTACTTGGGCAAAGGTCTCAGCGGCGGTCGAATCATCGTTGAAACATCTCCCGGTTCCCCCTTCCTGGCACATGAAAATATTATCGTCGGCAATACCCTGCTGTATGGCGCCACAAGCGGTGAAGTCTTTATCAATGGCATGGCTGGCGAGCGTTTCTGCGTTCGCAACAGCGGCGCAACCGCTGTCGTTGAAGGCGTGGGAGACCATGGATGCGAGTATATGACCGGCGGGTTAGTCGTCGTACTGGGCCAAACCGGATGCAATTTCGCAGCGGGCATGAGCGGCGGCATTGCTTATGTGCTGGACGAATTACAGTTGTTTGACACACTTTGCAATTTAGATATGGTCGATCTGGAAAGCGTCTGGAAAGAAGAGGACCAAAAGCTGCTGCACAATCTGATCTCGAAACATGAGAAATTGACACGCAGTTCACGAGCGAGGCGAATTTTAGATGCCTGGCCGAATATGGTCGGTCGATTTGTCAAAGTTATTCCGATTGATTATCGCAAGTCACTCGAACGCATGCGTGCAATAGAAGAACGCGATACAGACACAACCCCCGCTACCGAAGAGGTGTTTTATGGCTAACGCAAGAGGTTTTCTTGAATATAAACGTCAACCGGTCCGATACCGACCCATCAAGGCTCGGGTCAAAGACTACAGCGAAATTGAAATTCCACTGACACCGGATGAACTCATTCAGCAAGCTGAGAGATGCCAAGACTGCGGCATTCCATTCTGTCATGGTATGGGCTGCCCAGTGGGAAATTTGATTCCGGAATTCAATGAACTGATACGTGTCGGTAAATGGAAAGAGGGCTGCCAAGTCCTGCATTCCACAAACAATTTCCCGGAAATTACCGGCCGTATTTGCCCTGCCCCCTGTGAAACAGCCTGTACACTTGCTGTTAATGATGATCCCGTGCTGATTCGGCATATTGAATTCCAAATCGTTGAACGAGGTTTTCAGGAAAACTGGATAGTTCCCGTAAC